>NZ_DASWOM010000123.1:0-85857 GCF_036398755.1 Acerihabitans sp.
CGGACTCGAACTTAAGCTGGCCGTAGGCGCCGTCGTTATCGATTTTGGCGATGACTTCTTTGTAGCCGCCGTGCTCACCGTCGCTGGCGCTGACGATCTCCACCCGCCAGCGCCGGGTTTCGGCAAACCGGCTATACATCCGGAACAGGTCGCCGGCGAAGATCGCCGCTTCGTCGCCGCCGGTGCCGGCCCGGACTTCCAGGAAACAGCCGCGTTCATCATCGGGGTCTTTTGGCAGCAACAGCAGTTGCAATTGTTGCTCAAGCTCCTCCTGCAAGGCCTTGGACTCTTTCAGTTCTTCTTGCGCCATGTCGCGCATTTCCGGGTCGTCCAGCATCGCTTCGGCGGTGTGGATATCCTCTTGCACCTGCTGCCAACGCTTAAAGGACGCGGTAACATCGGTCAGTTGCGCGTACTCTTTCGACAGCGCGCGAAATCTATCCTGATCGTTAATAATGCCGGCGTCGCCAAGCAATACCTCGACTTCTTCCTGGCGCTCTTGCAACGCTTCCAGTTTGGCAACGATAGAAGGCTTCATAGGTGATGGTTTTACCTTATTAGTATAATGAGCTAGTCCAGTCCCAGACTGTCCCGCAGGATTTGCAGCCGTTCGACATCACCGTCGCGGGCGGCCTGTTGCAGTGATTTGGTGGGCGCGTGGATAAGACGATTGGTCAGGCGATGGGCCATGTCGCGGATGACCACCTCAGGATCGGCGCCAAGCCTTATGGCCGCCACGGCGCGCTCCTCAATCTCCGCGCGCAGGCTATCGGCCTGGGAACGAAAATCGCGAATGGTTTCCACCGCGCTTTGCGCGCGCAGCCAGCCCATGAAATCCAGGCATTCCTGGGCGACGATGGTTTCGGCCTGTACGGCCGCCGATTGTCGCTGCGCCAGGTTCTTTTCGATAATGGCCTGCAGATCATCCACCGTGTAGAGATAGGCATTGGGGATCTTGCCCACTTCCGGCTCGATATCGCGCGGCACCGCGATATCCACCAGCAGCATCGGCTGGTTGCGGCGCTGTTTCATGGCCCGTTCGACCATGCCCTTGCCGATGATGGGAAAAGTGCTGGCGGTGGAGCTGATGATGATGTCGGCGTTGGCCAACTGAGCGTCAAGCTCGGACAGGCCGATGACCCGCGCCCCGACTTCGTCGGCCAGCAGTTGCGCCCGCGAGCGGGTGCGGTTGGCGATGACCAGCTGTTTGACATGGTGTTCGCGCAGATGCCGCGCCACAAGCTCGATGGTTTCACCGGCCCCGACCAGCAGCACCGTAACGTCGGCCAGGGATTCGAAAATCTGTCGCGCCAGGGTACAGGCGGCAAACGCCACCGATACCGCGTTGGAACCAATCTCCGTTTCAGTGCGCACCCGCTTGGCCACGGAAAAGGATTTCTGGAACAGGCGTTCCAGCTCACCGGAAACGGAATGGCCGCGCTGGGAATCCGCGAAGGCTTTTTTTACCTGCCCGAGTATCTGCGGCTCGCCCAGCACCATGGAGTCCAAACCGCTGGCAACGCGCATCAGATGGCTGACCGCGCCGTCGTTCAGGTGCCAATAGAGGCTTTGACGCACCTCGTCCGGCTGCAGATGGTGATAATCGCATAACCAGCTGACCAGCGATTCCTTGAAATTATCCTGTTGCGCCAGACTTAGGTATAATTCGGTCCGGTTGCACGTAGACAGCACCACGCCGCCCCGCACCAGGGGCTGCTGGAGCAGACTGACCAGCGCCAGGTCAAGGGTTTCGGGCGAAAACGCTATCCGCTCGCGTAACGCAATCGGCGCTGTTTTATGATTTATACCTAATGCAAGCAGGGTCATGGAATACGGCTATTAAATAATACGAGTGTTAGTATGGTTATGGTTTGAGTGCATTCTACTTGATGCGCGTGATCAAGAAAAGTCACACCGCATTTTCGACCCATCCCGGCGTGATGCCGGTAATGAAATAAATGCCGCCTAGGGTGAAAATTGACGCTATCATGGTTTTAATCACCCGACTAAACGCCTTACACACGAGAAAATTAAGGAAGCAGTTCCCTATGCCGAAGCGTATTCCAGCCTTCTACCGCGTACTGCCGCTGGCCGGCCTGCTATTGGCCGCCTGTAGCGTCCACACACCCTCCGGCCCGGCAAAAAGCCAAACCTCGCCTGAATGGCAGCAACATCAACAATCGGTGTCGCAGCTGTCGAGCTACCAAACGCGCGGCTCTTTCGCCTATATCTCGGGCCAGCAAAAAGTCTATGCCCGCTTCAATTGGCAGCAAACCGGCGCCGATCGCTACCGGCTGCTGCTGACCAATCCGCTCGGCAGTACCGAAATGGATTTAAACGTTCAGCCGGGTATGGCGCAGATTACCAACAACCAGGGCAAAAAATATGTCAGTAACGATCCGCAGCAGATGATTCAGAAACTGACCGGCATGAACATTCCCCTCGACAACCTGCGCAAGTGGATGCTCGGGCTGCCGGGCGACGCCACCGATTTCACCCTCGATGCGCGCGGCTTGCTCAAACAGGTCAATTACCATCAGGATGGGCAGCAATGGACCGTGGTCTACCTGGGCTACCACGACGACAGCCGTCCGGTGCTGCCGGCCAATCTGGAACTGCGCCAGGGCGACCAGCGCATCAAACTTAAAATGGACAGCTGGAACCTGCAATGATTCACCAGTGGCCGGCGCCGGCCAAACTCAATTTGTTTTTATATATCACCGGCCGGCGTCCCGACGGCTATCATCTGCTGCAAACGCTGTTCCAGTTTCTTGACTACGGCGACACGCTGACCATAGAACCGGCCGCGGACGGGGCTATTCGCCTGTTGACGCCGCTTCCCGGCGTGCGGGACGAGGATAATCTCATCGTCAGGGCGGCGCGGCTGCTACAGCGTCACCGTTGGGGCGGGGGAAAAAATAATTTTGCCCCGCCCGGCGCCGGGATCCGCCTGGAAAAACGCCTGCCGATGGGCGGCGGACTGGGCGGGGGATCCTCCGACGCGGCGACAGTGCTGGTGGCCCTTAATCATATGTGGCAATGTGGTCTGGAACACGAAGAGCTGGCACGGCTCGGCCTATCGCTTGGCGCCGACGTACCGGTGTTCGTGCGGGGCCACGCGGCCTTCGCCGAGGGAATTGGCGAAATATTGACCCCTGCCGATCCGCCGGAAAAATGGTACCTGGTTACCCTGCCCGGCGTGAGTATTTCAACGCCGGTGATTTTTGCCGATCCGGCGTTAAAAAGAGATACGCCGGTACGCTCGCTGACCGACTTATTATCCCGGCCTTTTCATAATGATTGTGAGCCAATCGCAAGAAAACATTTTTACGAGGTTGAACAGCATCTTTCATGGCTGTTAGAATACGCGCCGTCGCGACTGACTGGCACCGGTGCTTGTGTATTTGCCGAATTCGATACCGAGGCCGCCGCCCGTCAGGTGCTTGAGCATGCCCCGGCATGGATGCGTGGTTTTGTGGCCCGAGGCGTTAACGTCTCGCCGCTGCATAGCGCGTTGGCCGGGGCGCATTAAGATAGTCGGGCCTTTTACCGCCCAAAGCGGTCGGTTACGCCCGATTATCTTAATTATCTATACCCGTGTGGCATTGCCCTGTATGGCGCTCCGGTCCCGAGTGTTATGCTGTGCAATACCTTCTCTGGACGCAAGCCTGAGGTTCTTCTCGTGCCTGATATGAAGCTTTTTGCTGGTAACGCCACCCCCGAACTAGCACAACGTATTGCCAACCGTTTATACACCAGTCTTGGTGACGCCGCTGTAGGTCGCTTTAGCGACGGCGAAGTCAGCGTGCAAATCAATGAAAATGTACGCGGTGGTGATATTTTCATCATCCAGTCCACCTGTGCGCCAACCAATGACAACCTGATGGAACTGGTGGTCATGGTCGACGCGTTACGCCGCGCGTCAGCCGGTCGTATTACCGCTGTTATCCCCTACTTTGGTTATGCCCGCCAGGATCGTCGCGTGCGCTCCGCACGCGTGCCCATCACCGCGAAAGTGGTGGCGGACTTTTTATCAAGCGTAGGGGTAGACCGTGTTTTGACGGTGGACCTGCACGCGGAACAAATCCAGGGCTTCTTTGATGTCCCGGTCGACAATGTCTTCGGCAGCCCGATTCTGCTGGAGGATATGCTGCAGCAGGATTTGGAAAATCCGATTGTGGTGTCGCCGGATATCGGCGGCGTGGTTCGCGCCCGCGCCATCGCCAAACTGCTGAACGATACCGATATGGCCATCATCGATAAACGCCGCCCGCGCGCAAACGTTTCCCAGGTGATGCATATCATCGGCGACGTTGCGGGCCGCGACTGCGTGCTTGTCGACGATATGATCGATACCGGCGGCACGCTGTGCAAAGCGGCGGAAGCGCTCAAGGATCGAGGCGCGAAACGCGTTTTCGCTTATGCCACTCACCCGATTTTTTCCGGTAATGCGTTCGACAACATCAAGAATTCGGTTATCGATGAAGTGATAGTGTGCGACACCATTCCCCTGGATCCGAAAATCAAAGCGTTGCCCAACGTGCGTACCCTGACGTTGTCCGGCATGCTGGCAGAGGCTATCCGGCGCATTAGCAACGAAGAATCCATTTCCGCCATGTTTGAGCATTGATAGCGACCGGCGTTGCCGCTGCGGCGGCGCGCCCGGCTTTACCCCCAGCCTCTCGACGCGCGGCACGCATGTGCGCCGGAGGATGTAATCCGGCTACGGGCCGTCAGGCCCGCCCGTTTTGTGGTTACTTGTAAAAAGACAAAAAAATCCCAAACCGGCAAGGCAGGTTCAGGATAGGGAAAAACCAGTCATTAATGATCGTAACCTATGTCGTTATTTTTTGGATGTTATCGCCCGATTTTAACGCGCAGTGTGAGACATAAGCCACCGTTGTAATGGCGGCGCTAAATGACAGGTTGCCAGCCAGCGGCGCAATCATGCGTTCCGCCGGAGCAATGCCATGACAAATCATGGCATGATGATTAACGATGTCCCGACCGACGGCAGCGCGCGTCAAACCGGCGATGCCACCAGTAACGGTCGCTGATACGTTCGTGTCCGCCCATGCGGGCGCCGGCTACCCATAACAGGGCGCCGATAAAAATACCCATTACGGCGCTATGCGCGACCAGCGGGGTAAAGTGTAACTGGGGCAGTTGATTCAATACCGAGCAGGCGAGCCCGCCGAGCATCATAATCATACCCACGCCCATCAAGCCGTTGCCACATAAGAGTGCTGATTTGCGTTTCATCGTTCACCTCCGGGTTACTCAATGAAATCGTGATGTCTTCATCCGTCGTCCTTATCAATCTGTGTAAAGTATAGTCAATATTGTGCTTTAGGCATCGTGTCCGCGATCACAGAGTTGACAATTAATCACACAAATCATTTTTCCCTGTCTTTCTGTTTTTTAAGGAAATTGATCGCGATCAATGTACCAGTCAATCCTGTACGAGCGGCGGATATTGCGGCTTTTTTGAAGGGTCGATCACAGCCGGGCAAGTGGCAAGGCGCCATGATCGGGTCAGGCAAGAGGAGGTGATTATGTATACCGACGATCTTGAAGTCATCAGCAGCATGGGATTGGCGCTGGCGATCATTATTCTGTTTTGCGCGTTGCTGTAACACTCGCACCCTGGCGGCGGTAGAACTCTACGGCGTTAGGCGTGGATGACAGCGTTAAACGCTTCATTTTCCGGCTTGTCGCCTCGCTGACGATCCGAGCCAGGATACGCGCGGCATAGCCCCTGCCCTGATACGCCGGCAGGGTAAAAATTGCCTCCACCGTCTGCTGCTTCAAATCCAGGAATCCCGTTGCCACCGGCCCGCCGGCGGCGGTATCGGTAACGACGAAAAACGGATTTTGCGTGATGCAGGCAAGATAGCCCGCAGGCATGACCTGTGGCGTAAAGGCGCTGATGGCGTCGGCATCGTATACCTGCGCGCACCCCGCCCATACGGCCTGATTGCGAATATCCCATAACCCCTGCGCCTCTTCGGGGCGCGCCAGCCGCAGTTCCATGATGTTCCTTTTTAAGTTTGACCCTCTATGCATCATCATATTATGTCCCGCAATCCCGCAGCAGCGAAAGGGTGTTTTTTCGATGTTTCAGGTGGCCGGCAAGACCTGAGACAAATCCAGAGCGCAGGCCGGGTTAATAACACTTCACTAAGTCGCCGCGGGGCAAATCTGTTAACATGACCGACTGGCATTATCGCCGCGGGTACCGCCTGCGTGCTGGACTACGGCCGCCTGAATTCCCGCAATGCGTTGAGCTGTTTAAATTATTGTAATTGTAGAGAATGATACCCTAATGACTATCAAGCTGATTGTTGGCCTGGCGAACCCGGGCGCGGAATATGCCGCCACCCGCCATAACGCGGGCGCCTGGTATGTTGACCTGCTGGCGGAACAGTTTCGCCAGCCGTTGAAGGAAGAAAGCAAATTTTACGGCTATACCGCCCGCCTTTCGCTTGCCGGACAGGACGTCAGGCTGCTGGTGCCGACCACCTTTATGAACCTGAGCGGCAAGGCGGTCGCCGCTGTTGCGACCTTTTACCGCATCCTGCCGGAGGAAATCCTGGTGGCGCACGATGAGCTGGATCTGCTGCCCGGCAACGCCCGGCTAAAGCTTGGCGGCGGACACGGCGGCCATAACGGCCTGAAGGATATCATCAGCCGGCTGGGCAATAACCCTGCCTTTCACCGCCTGCGCATCGGCATCGGCCATCCGGGCGACAAAAACAAAGTGGTCGGTTTTGTGCTGGGCAAACCGCCGGCCAGCGAGCTGGCCTTAATCGATCAAGCCATAACCGAAGCGGTAAAATGCACCGAGATCCTGATCCAGGAGGGCCAGGTAAAGGCCATGAACCGCCTGCACAGCTTTAAAGCCGCCTGAACACCGGGCCGGTGCTATTCACAGGCGACGTTATAGGTAGGATCATCGAGCTCATGGCTGCAAAACGGTCCGGCGCGGCGTAATAAGGTGATGCAGTCGTCGCTGAGATGTCGTAACCGGATCTGCTTGCCCGCCGCCAGATAACGCGCGGTCAGTTTATCAACGGCCTCGACGCCGCTGGCGTCCATCACCCGGGTATGGGCAAAATCCAATACCACCCGCCGCGGGTCGTCCTGGGGATGAAACAGCTCGGCGAATGCGGTGGCGGAGCCAAAAAACAGCGGCCCGTTCAAATGATACACCACTTCCTCCGCGCGGTGTTCCGTCCGGTCAATGCGTATGCGGGCCTGCTTCCAGGCGAAAACCAAGGCCGAAATAATCACCCCGGAGACAACCGCCACCGCCAGATCGGTGAAGATGGTGATAACCGACACCGCCACCATAACCAGCGCATCGGCCTTGGGCATCCGGCGGATACGGCGCAGCGAGCTCCACTCGAAGGTATTGATGCAGACCATAAACATGATGCCCACAAGCGACGCCACCGGCAGCACGGCAATATAATCAGCCAGGCTGACGACAAAGACAATCAACAATACCGCCGCCAGCGCGCTGGAAAGCCGGCTGCGGCCGCCGGAGGTGAAATTGATAATCGACTGCCCTATCATCGCGCAGCCGGCAAAGCTGCCGAACAACCCGCACAGGATATTGCCTGCGCCCTGCGCCAGGCATTCGCGATTGCCCGCGCCTTTTTTACCGCCCATTTCATCCAGCACGGTTAACGTCAGCAAGGATTCAATCAGGCCGACAAACGCGATAATCACGGCATAGGGTAATACCACTTTTAGCGTGGCGAGATTGAGGGGAACGTCCGGCAACGAGAATACCGGCAGGCCGCCGGCGATATTCGCCAAATCGCCGACGCGTTTGGTGTCGATGTCCAGGCCGATAACCAGGCCGCTTATCACCAGCAATGCCGCCAGCGAGCCGGGAATAGCACCGCTGATTTTCGGGAAACCCCAAACGATAAGCATAGACAACGCCACCAGCGAATACATCAACACGCCTTGCCCTTTGATCATCGGCAATTGAGCCAGCATGATAACGATCGCCAGTCCGTTGACAAAACCGAATATGGCCGGCAAAGGTACCAGGCGGATGAATTTGCCCAGCCGCAGTAAGCCGATCAGGACTTGTATCGCCCCGGCCAACAGCGTAGCCCATAATACATAACCCAGGCTATACTGTGCGGCAAGGCTTGCCAAGACCACCACAATGGCGCCGGTCGCGCCGGAAATCATACCGGGTTTGCCGCCGAATAACGCGGTGACCAGTCCCAGGATAAACGCGGTGTGCAGACCAATAATGGGTGATAATCCGGCCACCAGCGAAAATGCCACCGCTTCCGGGATTAAGGCCACCGCCACCACCGAACCGGACAAAATATCGTTCTTAACGTCATTGATCCGTAATGATTTCAGGTAAAACATGTAGTTATTCCAGATTAACCAATTTATTAACAATGTAAAGTATCCCGGTTAACCGCCCGGATCTCAAGCAATTCGTCCCGCGCTGCGGTATAAGCATCGGCAGCAACGGCCCGGGAATGGCGGCATTTTCCTCACACCGGGCGATACACCTTGCGACGCGCCCCTCAAGGCGACGTCCAATGCGCAGCCAATCGAGTTATGATTGTTTTGTGTGTATAATGGGGCATTAAGGTAATGATAATAGTGTTATTCAACATTAACCATCTGATAATAAAGCTATTTAAGGTAATATAACCATGGGTTTTAAATGCGGTATTGTGGGTCTGCCGAACGTGGGCAAGTCCACGCTGTTCAATGCATTGACCAAAGCGGGCATTGAAGCGGCCAATTTCCCGTTCTGTACCATTGAACCGAACACCGGCGTGGTGCCGATGCCCGATCCGCGCATGGATCAGCTGGCGGCCATCGTCAAGCCGCAGCGTATTGTACCGACCACCATGGAATTTGTTGATATCGCCGGCCTGGTCAAAGGGGCGTCCAAGGGCGAAGGCCTGGGCAACCAGTTCCTGACCAATATCCGCGAGACCGAGGCCATCGGCCACGTGGTGCGCTGCTTTGAAAACGATAATATTATTCACGTCGCCGGCAAAGTCGATCCGGCGGATGATATCGATGTGATCAATACCGAACTGGCGCTGTCCGATCTGGATGCCTGTGAGCGCGCCATCTTCCGGGTGCAAAAACGCGCCAAGGGCGGCGACAAGGATGCCAAAATCGAGCTGTCCGCGCTGGAAAAATGCCTGCCGCACCTGAGCAACGCCGGCATGTTGCGCTCCCTCGATTTGACCGGGGAAGAAAAAGCGTCCATCCGTTATCTCAGCTTCCTGACGCTTAAGCCGACCATGTATATCGCCAACGTCAATGAAGACGGCTACGAAAATAATCCCTACCTGGACAAAGTACGGGCGATAGCCGCCGCGGAAGGCTCGGTGGTGGTGGCGATTTGCGCGGCGGTGGAATCCGATATCGCGGAGCTGGAAGATGACGAGCGCGCGGAGTTCATGGCCGAGCTGGGGCTGGAAGAACCGGGCCTGAACCGGGTTATCCGCGCCGGCTACGATTTGCTGAATCTGCAAACCTACTTTACCGCCGGGGTTAAGGAAGTTCGCGCCTGGACTATCCCGGTCGGCGCCACCGCGCCGCAGGCGGCCGGTAAAATCCATACCGATTTTGAAAAAGGCTTTATCCGCGCGCAGACCATCGCCTTCGAAGACTTTATCGCCTATAAAGGCGAGCAAGGCGCCAAGGAAGCCGGCAAGATGCGCTCCGAAGGCAAGGAATATATCGTCAAGGACGGCGATGTGATGAACTTTTTGTTTAACGTTTAAATAGGTAACTTAATTTCAAAACGTCTCACGGCGTCTCGAAATATATAATAATCACTTAGCGTCCACGCACTTGCGTGGACTTTTTTTTCTTTCCGGGGCGGGATAAGCCAGTTGCTGGGGCAATGTCTACCCACACACTCCGTCAGTTACTGCATGACTTAGGTTAAAGTGGAATATATAACCCTCAGGGTACGCGTACCACTGGCAATACTCGTTTAAATGAAATGGGGTACGGATCAGATGCGATTAAAGCCCAGCTTGCTCATGCTGATTCAAAGGCTGTTGGGGGATCGTAGAACCATGCTACTCACGAAAAGCTGTCTGTCGGTTGGTTTGTGGTGGACGCTCAGCGCTGCGCTGGCGGGCAGCATTTTTCAGATTTGCAAACGCTCTTCCAGCAGATATTTCAACTCAACCGGTGCTTTCCAGGCCGCCTGCGGCATATGCTGCGATACGCCGGTGAACGGGTCCACCTGGCCACGCACCGCAAGCGCCAGATTAATTTTATGGTTTGGCCACTGCTGACTTATCCGGCGCCATAGCGCTTCGATTGCCGCCAGCAGCTGGTCTGGTGTTATGGCGCTGCAACGGTTATCGCCTTTTATGGCGTGACGGTAACGCTTGGCTCATGGCTGGCCGGCTCACTCTCAACCCTGTTTGGCCCACGCCGTGTCATGGTGTTGGGCGGCATCATATGGATTGTGTTTGAAATACTGTTCCTTGCGTTTGCGCTGCCGGGGAAAAGCGTAATGGGCGTCGCGCTGACCTACGATTTCAGATGGCGGAGGTGCCGCCGTCGACATACAGCTCCACCCCATTCACGAAGCTAGATTCGTCGGAAGCAAGAAACAGCGCGACCGCCGCAATTTCCCCAGGTTCCCCCATCTTTCCCCGCGGAACCAGGGATTCGAAATACCGCTTCGTTTCGTCGTCGAAGATTTGCTCCTGAATCGGTGTGGCGATCTGCCCCGGGCTCAGCACATTCACCCGGATTTTCCGGCCCTTCAATTCGTTGAGCCACCCGCGCGCGAATGCGAGCAACGTCGCCTTGCTGGCCGCGTACACGCTGAAACCGGGAAACCCTTTGATTGAAGCAATTGACCCGGTCATGAATATCGACCCGCCGTCGTTAAACAGCGGCAACGCCTTTTGAACCGTAAACAGCGTGCCGCGCGCATTCAGGCCAAATGTCGCATCGAAGTGCTGCTCGGTAATCTCGCCCAGTGGGACGGCTTCGCCCGTGCCGGCGCTCGCGTACAGGACGTCTATACTGCCCTTTTCCCGCTTGACCGTGTCAAACAGGCGGTCGAGGTCGTCCAGATTGGACGCGTCGCCACGCACGCCGGTCACGTTGCGGCCAATCAGCCTGACGGCCTCGTCGAGCGTCTCCTGCCGGCGGCCGGTGATGAAAACATAGGCGCCTTCTTCCACAAACCGCTTGGCGCTCGCCAGCGCCATGCCGCTCGATCCACCCGTGACGACCGCAACCTTACCTTCAAGCTTTCCCATGATTTTCTACCTTTCATTGTGTTGGACGGCATCCCTGTTGCCATTGGCACAAGGACGTTATATCTTGTGTATCACTGATCCAGATCTTTATGCGCCAATCCGGACCAGTGATCCAAATATACGGATCACCGGTCCACTTGTCAAGGTAACCTATGCGCGCCGACGCCCAAAAAAATTACTGCCTCCTGCTTGCGGTCGCGCGTGAGGTCGTCACCGAACATGGCGCCGATGCGTCCATGCGCGATATCGCCCGTCGGGCCGGCGTCGGGTTGGCCACGCTGCTTCGTCATTTCCCGACGCGAGAAACCCTGTTCGAAGCCTTGCTGCGCGACAATCTGGAGGCGCTGACGCACAAGGCAGGCGAACTCGAAACGTCGAGTCCACCTGATGAAGCACTGGTGTCCTGGTTTCGCGTAGGGGTGGCGTTCGTTAATAGCTACAGCGGCGTTGTCGCCTTGATGGCGAGCGCCCACGCCGACCCTGACTCCGCGCTTTATGCCCCCTGCAAAGCGGTGCGCTCAGCGGGCGCGCGACTCCTGCACAGCGCTCAGGCCGAGGGAACGGCGCGCCCCGATATGGATGCGGACGACCTGTTCGCCCTGATGTCGGCGCTCGGCTGGCTGGCCGGCCAGCCCGGCTTCGCGCCACGGGGGGAGCATCTGTTTCATATTATCACCGGCGCCATCCTGACAAATCATGCTGGCAACGCCATCAAGAAGGCTACCTAAGCGCCGGCGAGCGCTACGGCTGCTCAGAGGCGCTTTGGTACTGCTGATACCGGCGCTGTGTGGCAATGTGATCGGCAATGTACTTCGCGTCATGCCAGACGCCCCAGATAAATGCGGAACCACGGCGTGAAAGCCAGGGCAATCCGAGGAAATACACGCCGGGCTCCCTGGCTACCCCGCGATGATGAAGCGGCTTGTTTTGCGCATCAAAGGTATCCACTTCCAACCAGCTGTAGTCGGCCTGATAGCCGGTAGCCCAGATAATCGAGCCGATGCCTGCCGCCGCCAGATCCAGTTCAAGCACCGGTTGCGTGAGGCAGTCGGGATCGGGCAAAAAGTGTCGGGCCGCGGGTTCTTCCGGCAGCAACGATCCATTGCGGACAATCCACGCATCGGCGGCATCCAGCAACGAGAGATAGTTTTCATCGCCACGTGCGATGTGCCGCGCCAGGTCCGGTTGAAAGCTGACCACATCCCCGGCGAACGATTGGGTCATGCCGACCAGTTGTACGCCCTGTCGAGCCAGCCGGCGGAAATCAACGGTATAACCGCCGCGTGCGCCGCTGACGGCAATGGTGACATGCGCTTTACCCGGCTTGCCGGCCGGGGCATCCCAGAGACCCAGCACACCCAGCCACCAGCAGAAGTCGCGGTTACGATAGGCGCGCGGCGGCCGGTCATGGGGGCCGACCGAAAGCCAGACTTTCCTGCCCGCGCACCGTAATTCATCGGCAATCTGCACGCCCGATGAGCCGGCGCCCACCACCAGCACGCCCCCGGCGGGCAGTTGCCGGGGATGTTGGTACTGCGCGGAGTGTATTTGATGGATGCGGCCACCCGGCGGGGCCATCGCGGGGATGACCGGGCGCTGGAACGGCCCCGTCGCCGCCACGATGCGCTGCGCCTCGATGATGCCCGCCGCGCTTTCAACGGTAAAACCGGGACGGTGCTGATTGCGCCGTGCCCGCGTCACCTCAACGCCGGTACGGATCGGCGCATTGAATTTTTCCGCATAGGCGACAAAATAGTCGGCCACCTGTTCCTTGGGAACAAAACCGTCGGGTTGGCAATGCGCATAAGCCATGCCCGGAAAGCGGTCATGCCAGGCGGGCCCGTTGGTCACCAGCGATGCCCAGCGGCCGCTGCGCCATGCTTGCGCGATGCGATGTTTCTCCAAGACGAGATGTGGGATGCCAAGACGGCTCAGGTGTTCACTGATCGCAACGCCCGCCTGGCCCGCCCCGACGACCAGGGTGTCTGTTACCGTTTTTTTATCTGTCATTCCGACGTCCTTCAGGCAGCCATAAATAGGCTAATGATCACGCCGATGGCATGTAAGGAGAATAACCATGTCATTCAATAGTAAATTGCGGATAAAGCGGATCGGCAAAAAGCATGGTCATATCCGGCTGTTGCAGACGCTCGATTTGCCGGTTATCTAATATTTGCCGCTGACGCTGCCGGGTATTTCGTTTTGCCGGGGGCTGTACCCATTCCCTCTCGTTTTCAGTCTTGACGGGGAAAAAATCGCAGCGTTAATGAGATACGATGAACTCGGTTGCGAGCGCCGCCGCTAAAAAAATCAATGGCGGTGGCCCACATCGGGATCTCACAACCGGGTCTCAACTGTTCCCGGCCAGCCCTTAAGCTGCCCGACCTGAGCCACCATTGACTGTACAGACGAGCATAAGCTTGCTGTGCAATGATTACGTGGAAGACGACATAATACAACCTGCATATTATACCGCTGTTTAAACCTAAGGGATTGAGAGCCTCGGCATTATATGACTATATGCCGGGTTATAATAACGGAATATTTTACACAATGGCAAGCGAAAAATAAAAAATTTACTCGTTATCATATTAATATAATCAATGGCTTAAGGAATATTTCTTATGTATATGGGGCAAAAACCCGGCAAATCATCCTGTGGGAATAGCCATTATCGATAACATTGAACCCCATGCAGGCTTAATTAATTTTAGGTAAAGTCACACCTTATCCAATATTAATTATGCTAATCCATTTATTAGCAGTTCTATTTAAACAACAAACAACATCCGTTCCTTTACGCGCCCTGTGGTAAATAACAACCTTATTTAGCGTCGAATACGTTTACTGGAAACCTGAACGGGACGCGCGGGCGCCGCCGCTACTCTGCCCCATAGCCGAAAAATTGTTTTATCCCTTCAGCATGAGCATTTGATTTCATGGGCCATTATGCGGCATGCTGTTTTATCATCTGCATACCGCATTATATCTATGACACTCTTTTACTTCTCTGGGCGGTGGCGCGCATGACCGCGTTGGTCTTTAGCGTAGTGCTGTTTGCCGCGGTGTTGCACGCCTCCTGGAATGCGGTGGTTAAAGGCGGCGCCGACACGCTGCTGACCACGATACTGGTCACCGCTTGCGCTTCGCTGATCGCCGCCCTGGCGCTGCCGTTCCTGCCCGCCCCCGCCAGGCAAAGCTGGCCTTTTATCGGCGCGTCGGCCCTGCTGCAGATCCTGTATTTTTGCCTGGTGGCGAAAACCTATCGCATCGCCGACATGAGCCAGACCTATCCCTTGATGCGCGGCAGCGCACCGCTTATCGTGGCGGCGACCGGCGCGTTATTTTTTGGCATATTACTGACGCCGACCGCATGGCTGGGAATAAGCATTATTTGCGCTGGCATACTCAGCATGGCCGTATTCGCGCGCGGGCAAGACATCAAAGGCCTGGGCCTGGCGTTGCTCAATGCCGGGGTTATCGCGGGTTATACCCTTATTGACGGGACAGGGGTGCGCCTGTCCGGCGCTCCCGCCGCCTATACGCTGTGGATTTTCCTGTTTACCGGCGCGCCCCTGCTTGCCTGGACCCTCTTCAGGCGACGCGCGGCGACAAAAGACTATTTCGTCGCCCATTGGCATCTCGGCATGGCGGGCGGGTTTGGCACCCTCGCCTCCTATGGGCTGGCGCTGTGGGCCATGACGGTCGCGCCCGTCGCGGTGGTTGCCGCGCTGCGGGAAACTTCCATTGTGTTTGCCCTCGTTCTTTCGGGGCTGGTCTTGCGCGAGCGCATACGTCCATCACGGCTGGTGGCGGTGTGCATTATCGCCGCCGGCGCGGGGGTACTGCGGTTCGCTTGAAAAGGATGCGATCGATTAATCCCCACGCCAGCGCTTCCTCCGCGGTCATGAAACGGTCGCGATCGAGGGTACGCTCAACCTCTGCATAGGCGCGTCCGCAATGCTCGGCGTACAGGCGCGTGATCCGGCGTTTGGTCTGCTGCATTTCCTCGGCGTGGATAAAAATGTCCGATGCCTGTCCCTGGAAACCGCCCAACGGCTGATGCACGTGCAAACTTGCGTTGGGCAGCGCGACACGCTGGCCCGGCTCGCCCGCCATCAGCAGAAACGATCCCATTGAGCGCGCGGTGCCCAGGCAAAGGGTATGGACCGGCGCCTTGATGAACCGCATGGTGTCATATATGGCGAAACCGCTGGTGACCACGCCGCCGGGCGAATTGATATACAGATGGATGGGCTTTTCCGGATTCTCGGCTTCGAGGAACAGGAGCTGGGCGCAGACCAGGGCGGCCTGCGTATCCTCCACTTCGCCGTTCAGGAAGATAATGCGCTCACGCAGCAGCCGTGAATAGATATCGAACGATCGTTCCCCACGGCTGGATTGCTCGACCACCATCGGGATGAGTTGCAGCGCTTCGCGCATGGACGGCTCCTTTTTTTTGGCATTTTTTCTTCTGCCCGGCGACGGTAAGGTCAGGCAGCCGCGTAAGGTCAGGCAACCAGCATCAGACAGGACGTGTCGTCGTTTGCCGCCGGCGACGTAGGGTTATTCAGCCGTGAGTCATCCAGCCGGTGGATGATGGTCAAAAGGGTGCCGCCGCTGTGATTTGGCCTGATGCGCAACGTCACGCGGCTTTCCAGGTAAGGCGGTTCGTCCTCGCGCAGACGCAAACAGATTTCCGCCCCCTGAGTCGCAGACAGGATATCCGCCCGCGCGCCGGCTATACCGGGCAGCCATTGCTCGCGCAGCGCGGGAATACTGATGGCCCGCCATACCTTTTCCGCAGGCGCATCAAGCGCGTATTCAAATAACAGCGCGTTGTCGTCGGTTTTTTTGCTGGTCATTGATCCATGTCCTTCAACAAAATCTTTAAATCGTCCACCCGCGCCGGCCAGTAGGCGCGATACTTCGCCAGCCAGCGGGCGATAAGGGCGAGACCGTCCGGATCGACTTCGTAGTGGACAAAACGGCCCCGCCGTTCTTCGCGCACCAGCCCCGCGCCGCGCAGCACCGCCAGATGCTGGGACATGGCGGATTGGCTGATATCAATGCCTGCGCGCAATGCGCTGGCGTTCATGCCGCCGGTCGCCAGTTTTTCGAAAATGGCGCGGCGGGTCGGATCGGCCAGCGCCTTGAAGATGTTATTTTCAATCATGACAAATACATTAGCACTCACTTATGTGTTATGCAAGCACCCCGGTAATGCAGGTCGGCGCCAACGCCCGGGCATGCCGACCGCGGCTTTATCCCGCCGGGAAAAATGGGCTTACCACCACACCGCCGGACTGCTGCCGGGCGGCATCGAGGCCAGCGCATACCCCGCCGGAGTGCGCGCCAGCCGCGCGCTGGGCCGCACGGCGCACAGCTCGCCGAAGCCGGACGCCGTGGTCTCCAGGTACGGGCTGAAATCAGGCGGGACCCGGTGCAGTCCCCGTTCAAGGCGTCCCAGGCCACGCAGCCAGTGGCCGGTCTGGGCCAGGGAAACCTGCACATGCCAGCTGCCCCCCTCCCGCCGTTGGCGCCAAAGCGCCGCCGCCGCGCCGAAGGCCATCAGGTAGCCGGTGGCCTGATCGAGGATTTGCATCGGCAACGCGCGCGGCCGGCCATTACCGGCGGCCTCTCCTTCTGCATGGTTAAAACCCATGGCGGTTTGCACCAATGAGTCGAACCCCCGGCGTTCGGCCCAGGGGCCCTGGCTGCCGTAGGCGCTAAGGGAAACGCAAATCATTCCCGGCCGGCGTCTGGCAATCGCCTCGGGTGAAAATCCGAGCGCCGCCAGCCCGCCCGGGCGATAGCCTTGTGAAAAGACATGCGCGTGCTCAATCAGGCGCCAGAGCTGGTCCTTGCCCTGCGGAGTGCGCAAATCCACCAGCGCCGAGCGTTTGCCGCGGCTGGTGTCCGCGATCGCCTCGATATTGGGCAGATGGGGCGCGTTAACCAGCATCACGTCGGCGCCGAGGGCGGCAAACGCCCGGCCGCCCACAGGCCCGGCCAGGATACGGGTCAGGTCCAGCAGGCGCACGTCGGAAAGCGGCAGGCGATCGTCGCGCAGCGGCAGCAGCGACAGCGCCGGAGCGTCGCCAATCCGCGTAATGGTCAGTAGAGGCTGGGCGGCAATCGCCCGCCCTTGCGGCGTGGCGTCCCATTGATCAAAACGGCGCAGCGCCGCCGCCACCAGACCGCGTTCGGCGCTGGCCTGTTCAAAATCCGGCGCGCTCCAGGCCTGTAGGGCGCGCTCGGCGTCGGCGCGCGTGGCGTGGGCCGGATCCAGGCCCAACAACCTGAGCGCCCCCGCACGGTGATGGGCAAAATTGGCGTGGATGCGCACATATCCATCACGGCAGGGGTAAAGACCGGAGAAAGCATCCCATAAATCGGGCACCCGGCCGTCAAGGGAAAACCAACCGCTGCATTCCACCGCCGCATGGGCCATGTCCACCGTTACCCGTTGGCGCGCCGCGCCGCGCGCCTGTCCCAGCTCACAGGCCGCCAGCGCCGCTGCGGCAATGGTGCTTTGCGCGGCGGCGCCCACGCGAAAAGACGAAGGGAAAAGCGGGTCGGCGCCGCTCAGGGCGGCCTGGGTCAACGCTTCGGGCGGCAGGCCCGCCAGGTCCCACAGCGAGGCCAGGAGGTCATAGTGCTCATTATGTGGCATGATCCCGGTTCCTTATCGGTCGTTTTACCGCCAGCTTGCCTTATAATTTAGGGTCTGCCAAGCCGGCCGGCCGCAAATGCTGAGGGAGAGCCGCCGGGTGATAAGGCGGTTTGTGACAAACCGGCGCAATACGGCGATAATGCGGTTAAACATCTGGGGAGGACAACGCATGGCGACTGTGCAGGATGATAATCTGCTGGGAAATTATCTCCGCTATCACCGCACCAGGCTTGACGCGGCGAGCCTGGGCTATTCCATGACCCGCAGGCGCACGCCCGGCTTGCGGCGCGAGGAGGTGGCGCTGCTCGCCAATGTCAGCACCACCTGGTATACCTGGCTTGAGCAGGGACGCGGCGGCGCGCCGTCGGCCGAGGTGCTGGACCGGCTCGCCCGCGCGCTCGCGCTGACGGACGTCGAGCGCGAACATCTGTTCCTGCTGGCGCTGAACCGGCCGCCGGAAGGGGCTTACCCCAAAAGCCGCAGCGTGACGCCGCAGTTGCAACGCATGCTGGACTCGCTGGAGAATTGCCCCGCCTACGTAAAAACCGCTGAATGGGATATTATCGCCTGGAACCGCGCGGCCACGGTGGTGCTGACCGATTATGCGGTGCTGCCCGAAAAGCGACGCAATATCTTGCGCATTATTTTCTGCGAGCCGGGCATCCGCAACAAAATACCCAACTGGGAAAGCGTGGCCCGTTTCGTGGTGGCCACCTTTCGCACCGAAACGGCCCGGAGCGGCGGCGGCGCCCGTGCCAGGGCGCTGGTCGAGGAACTCAGCCTGGCCAGTGCGGAATTCACGGCGTTGTGGCGCGATCATGACGTCGGTCTTTATGGCGAAGGCACCAAATATATCCAGCATTCGACCCTGGGACTTATCACCCTTGAGTATTCTGCCTTCTCGGTCGACGGCAAACCGGATCTGGGCCTGGTGATTTATACCCCGGCCACGCCCGAAGATCGGGTCGGCATACGGGCGCTCATCGAAAAAAAGACCCTATCCCTAACCTGAGCGTTGATGACGCCGGTCGGGGCCGGGCGCGTTATCCCTTGAGGCCCAGACTCTGCTTGAGGGATTTAAGATAGCGCCGGCTGACCGGCACCGTCTGGCCGTTGTTCAGCACCATTTCCGCCTGGCCGGACTCCTCCAGGCGAATTTCGCGCAGATGCGCCATGTTGACCAGGAATTGCCGGTGGCACCGCACCAGGGGCGTGCGGATTTCCAGCAGTTTCAGCGTCAGCTCGGTAAAGCATTCCCCGCCTTCGATACCGCTGACATAGACCCCGCTCAGCCTGGAATGGGCAAACAATACGTCTTCGGTTTTCAATAAATAGATACGGCTATGGCCGGCGCAGGGAATATATTTCAGGTCGCCTTCCTGTCCCGCCAGCAGGGCGAGATCCTGGTCGGGCCGCTCATTATGCAAACGGCTCAGGGTCTTGGTCAGACGGCGCGGCTCAATGGGTTTTAACAGATAATCAAACGCATGCTCTTCAAAGGCGCGCACGGCATATTCATCAAAGGCGGTCAGGAAGACGATATACGGTTTGCTGGCCGGATCGATCATGCCCACCATTTCCAGCCCGCTGATGCGCGGCATCTGGATATCCAGGAACAACACGTCCGGATGCAGCCGGTGCACCGCCCCTATGGCTTCAAGGGCATTGGCGCATTCGCCGACGATGGCTATCTGCGCGTCCTGCTGGAGCAGGCAGCGCAGGTTCTCCCGCGCCAGCGGTTCGTCATCGACAATCAGCACGCTGAGCATAGCGCCTCTTCCTCCAGCGGCAGGCTAAGCGTGATCCTGGTAAACAGCTCGGGCCTGGATTCCACGCTAATGCCGTACGCCTCCCCATAACGCACCCGCACGCGCTTATCCACCAGGTTCATGCCAAGACCGGTGTTGCCGGCCGCCAGCCGGTACAAGCCGGCGTTATCCTCGATGCACAGCAGCAGGCGATGATCAAACTGCCGCGCGCTCAGGGTCACGATGCCTTGGCCCAACAGTTGCGACGTCCCGTGCTTAATGGCGTTTTCCACCAGCGGTTGCAGCGAAAAAGCCGGCAGATGCATGCCGAGCAGCGCCACGGGCAAATCAAAGCGGATTTGCAGGCGGTCCTGGAAACGCGCCTTTTCAATTTGCAGGTAGGCGTTGACGTGTTCGATTTCGTCGGCGAGCGTGACCACTTCCTCGGAGCGCTTGAGGTTCTTGCGAAAAAACGTCGACAAATTCTGCACCAGTTGGCTGGCCTGGTCGCTGTCGCGCCGGATCACCGCCACCAGCGTATTAAGGGCGTTGAAGAGAAAATGCGGGTTGACCTGGGCGTGCAGCAGCTTGATTTCCGACTGGGTCAGCAGCAGCTTGTGACGCTCATACTGCCCGGCCAGGATTTGAGCCGACAGCAGGCTGGCAATGCCTTCGCCCAGGGTGCGGTTAATGGAGCTGAACAGCCGGTTCTTGGCCTCATACAGCTTGATGGTGCCTATCACCTCGTGGTTCTCGCCGCGCAGCGGTATCACCAGCGCCGAACCCAGTTTGCAGTGACGTTGTAACGAACACTGATACGGCGTTTCATTGCCATCGGCGTAAAATACTTCATTATTATCAATAGCCCGACGCGAATGGGCGGAAGAAATCGGCGTGCCCGGCAAATGATGGTCGTCGCCGATGCCGATAAACGCCAGCAGCTTTTCCCGGTCGGTAATGGCCACCGCGCCGATATCCAGCTCATGGTAAATCACCTCGGCGACCTTCATGCTGTTTTCCTGGTTAAACCCCTGGCGCAGCAAACCTTCGGTACAAACGGCGATTTTCAGCGCCCGGGCGGAAAAGGCCGAGGTGTATTTTTCGAACATCGCCCGCCGGTCCAGCAGGATGCGCATAAACATCGCCGCCCCGACGCTGTTGGTCACGATCATCGGCAGGGCAATGCTCTTCACCAGCCGCAGCGCCTCTTCATAAGGACGGGCGACCGACAGGATAATCGCCATCTGCACAATTTCCGCCACAAGGGTTACCCCCGCGGCGGTAAAAGGATTAAACAGCCTGTCGATGCGCCCGCGCCGCAGCAGCAGGCGGTGCGCCAGGCCACCGAGCAGGCCTTCCATCACGGTGGAAATCATGCAGCTGACGGCGGTCATGCCACCCAGGGAATAACGGTGCAGGCCGCCGGTCAAACCGACCAGCACGCCGACCACCGGTCCGCCCAGCAGACCGCCGAGCACCGCGCCGATGGCGCGGGTATTGGCGATGGAATCCTGGATATGCAGGCCGAAATAGGTGCCCATAATGCAAAACATGGAGAACATGACATAGCACAGCAGCTTGTGCGGCAGCCGAACGGTGACTTGCATCAGCGGGATAAACAGCGGTGTTTTACTCAGCAGGTAGGCAATGACCAGATAGACACACATCTGCTGAAGCAGCAGTAAAACCAGATTGAACTCATGCATAAACAACGGCTCGTAAAATAGCGCCCGTTACGCGCGGGAGGCACTCGGGACTCAGTGGCGTTAATTTAACGAAAAACGCCGGCGTTGTCTTTGATGGTACTCACTAATTTGCATGCTGATTACATTGCGCTGTGGTAAACAGCGGCCTAAAGCGGTTGGCAAGCCTGCCGTCTTACTTTTACGGAGTGGGGAATTGCTGGAGGTAGGGTTTATGCCACGTCGGTGGGAATTGCCGGCGGGAGGGTTTATGCCACGCCGGCGGGGGTTTCTCTTGCCATACGTTGGGCTGGTGCGGCATCAGTTTGATGAAAACGCCTTACGCACGACTATGGGCCCTTACAACCACCCTTCCAGCACCAGCTTACCCCTCGATTTGCCGCTTTCCAGCAGCGCGTGCGCTTTACGTAGATTGGCGGCATTGATGGCGCCGAAATGCTGGCCGAGCGTGGTCTTGAGCACGTCCTGATCGATAAGCCCGGCGACGCGTTCCAGTATCCGGTGCTGGTTAATCATATCCGCGGTTTCAAACCTGGATCGGGTAAACATCAATTCCCAGTGCAGCGACAGGGATTTGGCCTTAAGCGGCAGGGCGTCGAGAGCGGCCGGATCGTCAATCAGGGCCAGACGTCCCTGGGGCGCCAGGGCCTCGATGAGCTGCGGATAATAGCTGTCGGTGTGCGTCAGGCTCGCCACGTGGGTCACATTGGCGATGCCGAGCTGCGTTAACTGCGCAACCATGGGGCGGCTGTGATCGATAACCTGGTGCGCGCCCAGATTCATTACCCAGTCCCGGGTTTCCGGACGCGACGCGGTGCCGATAACCGTCATGCGGGTCAGCCTGCGCGCCAGTTGGGTTAATATCGATCCCACGCCGCCGCCGGCGCCGATAATCAGCAGGCTGTCGCCTTCCCCGCCGTTTTCGGCCACGCCCAGCCGGTCGAACAGCAATTCCCACGCGGTTATCGAGGTCAGCGGCAGCGCGGCGGCGTTGGCAAAGTCGAGCGAGGCCGGTTTGTGTCCGGCGATGCGCTCATCCACCAGGTGAAATTCGCTGTTGCAGCCCGGACGCATAATAGAACCGGCGTAAAACACCTCATCACCGGGTTTGAACAGCGACACGTCCGTCCCCACCGCCTCGACAATACCGGCGACGTCCCAGCCCAGCACGCGCGGAGAGGTGACCGCCGCCTTGGCGCGCACCTTGGTGTCGACCGGATTCACCGAAATCGCCTTGACCGCCACCCGCAAATCGCGCGGTCCCGGTACCGGTTTTTCCAGTTCGATATCCACCAGCGCCTGAGGGTCTTCAATGGGTAATCCATGCCGGTTATAGGCAATTGCTTTCATAGTTCTGTCTCCCGTTAGATAAAATGCGCCTTGATCACTATCCTGCAAGCCTAGTCTTTTTTTTTACCCTCACCCACCCATAAAATGCACTAACACTTACTCTGCGGCGGTGAAAATCCGCATCCTGTTGTCGGCACAAGGATACCGGTGATCGGGAAGAGCTAAAGCGCATGGCTATTTTGACGCATCATGTTGTATATTTGATGCAGTAGAATTTTTGCCGCCACGGCGGCCTTCATGCGGGGAAATTGGTGAGTTATCAACCAGGTCCAATAGAGCACGCGTATCTCGGCTCCAGCGTGTACGCCAACCTGCGCCAGGCGCTGATTACCGGCCAACTGAAACCCAACGATCGATTACGTATACGGGAACTGGCGGCCCAGGTCGGCACCAGCGTCACGCCGGTCAGGGATGCGGTATTACAGTTAGCCAATGAACAGGCGCTGGAAATGCGCACGCCGAAGGATATTCGCGTGCCGTTGCTGAACCAGGAACAATACCTGGAACTGAAAACCCTGCGCCTTGAGCTGGAAGGTTTGGGCGCCAGGCGCGCGGCGGCGCGCATCACCCCCGCCGTCCTCCAGCTGTTGACCATCAATATCCGGCGCAACATCCGCGCGATTACCGAAGAGGACTGGGTGTCGGCGCTTAGGCTTAACAGCGAATTTCATTTACTGGTGGCGCAAAGCGCCATGATGCCGGTGCTGAGCAGCTTTATCGACCGGCTGTGGATGCGCACCGGACCGCTGATTGCCCAGGCCTACGCCCAGCTCACCCAACAGATGACCATTGGCCATCATCAGGAACTGCTGGCCGCGCTGCGCCTTCAGGACGGTGATGCCGCCGCCGCCGCCATCCGCCAGGACATCCTGGACTGTGATGACACATTGGCGCGATTTACCACCGCCAACGAAGCGGCGTTGCCGCGGCGGTAATCCGGTTATTCCCCCGTCCCGTGGGCGTTGCGCCCGCGCCGGGCCATCGTGCGCCCGGCGCCGCATGCCCTTATATTCACCCGCCTGCGGTGCCGCGGATGCGCGCGGCCCGGCGGCGCAGCATTTCCATCACCAATAATAATATCAGCGAGGCGCCCACCATCAGCGAGGCGGCGGCGGCGATGGTCGGATCCAGGTTTTCACGGATGCCGGCGAACATTTGGATTGGCAAGGTGCGCTGGGCGGGACTGGCCAGGAACAGGGTAACCACCACCTCGTCAAAAGACGCGGCAAAAGCGAACAAGGCGCCCGAAAACACGCCGGGGGCAATCAGCGGCAGGGTTACCCTGGCAAACACCAGCCAGGGCGGCGCGCCGAGACTGGCGGCGGCGCGCGACAGGTTGCGATCGTAGTTTTTCAGCACCGCGGTAACGGTAATCACCACGAAGGGCACGCCCAGCATGGCGTGCGCCAGCACCAGCCCGATATAGCTGTTTAATAGCGATATACGGGCAAAAAAGAAAAACATGCCCACCGCCACGATAACCACCGGCGCAATCATCGGCGAGACAATAATCGCCATCACCAGGGTTTTGCCGCGAAACTCGCCGCGTACCAGGCCCACCGAGGCCAATACGCCCAGGGCGGTGGCCAGCAGCGTGGCCAGCGGCGCTATCAGCAAACTGTTGCCCAACGCGCCCAGCCATTCGCGGGAATGAAAAAACGCCTGGTACCAGCGCAGCGAGAAACCGTTAAGCGGATAGCTGAGGAACGAGCCGGCGTTAAACGACAACGGCACGATAATCAGCACCGGCACCACCAGAAACAACAGCACCGCCGCGCCGTAAAAATTGAAAACGGTATTCCACAACCGCATCAGCAACAGGCCTTCCTGTCTTATCATATTCACTCCCCGGTTAATGCGCCGCCAGCTCCGCCTGCGTCCGGGTAACCCGGATATAGACGATATAGAGCAGGATAACGATGATAAGCAATTGGCTGCCAAGCGCCGCCGCCATGCCCCAATTCATCGTGGTATTGGTAAAAAACGCCACGAAATAACTCAGCATCTGGTCGCCGGGACCGCCAAGCAGCGCGGGCGTGATGTAATAGCCGATGGCCATGATAAAGACCAGCAATCCCCCCGCGGCAATGCCGGCATAGGTTTGCGGCACATACACCCGCCAGAAGGCGGTAAAGGGATGCGCGCCCAGTGAAATGGCGGCACGCATATAATTAGGCGAGATGCCTTTCATTACCGCAAACAGCGGCAAGACGATAAACGGCATTAAAATATGGGTCATGGCGATATAGACGCCGACGCGGTTAAACACCAGCACCAAGGGTTTATCGATCAGACCCGTGTGCAGCAGGGCGCCGTTGATCAAGCCGCCGGATTGCAATAGCACAATCCAGCTGGCGGTACGTACGATCAACGAGGTCCAAAACGGTAGCAGCACCATGATAAGCAACAGATTGGCGCGTCCGGCCGGCTGTTTCGCCAACCAATAGGCCAGCGGATAGCCCAACGCCAGGCAAAGAAGCGTCACCACCGCCGCCATCAGCAGCGTGCGCAGCAGCACGCCGATATACAGCGCCTGCCCCGTGGGCAATCGGGTGATCTCGGCGGTCCGGACATCCACCTTGTGGTCAAATACCGCCAAGACATAAAAACTGGTAAAGGGCCGGCTGGCGCGCCGCACCGAGCGCCAGACGGTAATATCGCCCCACTGCGGCAACGCCTGGATTAGCGCGGCGCGCGTGTTGCCCGGCGTATCGGGCGCGGCGCGCAGCGTACGCATAATCAAGCCGCGGTAGTCGGGGCTTTCGTAGCTCAGGCGTTTCGCCACCGTGGCGATTTGCCCGCCGGCGCGCGCCCGGCGCAGATCGCTAATCAACGCCTGAAAAGTGGCTTCATCCGGCAGCGCGGCGCCGTCCCAGTGGGACAACGCCGCCGTCAGGGTGGGCAAACCTTCGCGCACTTCCGGGTTTGCCACGCTTTTTATCAGTACCGAGCCGATGGGCACCACAAAACTTATCAGGATAAACAGCAGCAGCGGGGCCACCAACAGCCAGGTTCGGCGTTTGTAGACCTTTTGCGACTGATACAGCTGCTGCTTGAGCGTGGCGCTGGTTAACGCGCCGGCGGCGTTTTGCGCCGGCATGGCTCCGCTTGATGTCATTGTTTCGTCTCCGGTGTGCGTGGCGTTGCCCTAAGGTCCAAGATTATTGGGCGGCCCAGGCGTTGAAGCGCTGCTCCAGATCTTCGCCGTGCTCAATCCAAAACTGCGTATCCACCGCCAGCGCATTGGCCAGGTTGTCCGGGGAGGTCGGCAGGTTGGCGGCGATAGCCGGCGCGATCAAGCCGATGGCGTTTTTATTGGTCGGGCCGTAGGGAATATTTTCCGCGAAGACTTTTTGGTTTTCCGGCCGGTTGGCGAAGGCGATGAACTGTTCGGCCAACGCCTTATGCTGGGAGCCTTTGACGATGGCCCAGCTGTCCAGATCGTAGAGGCTGTTGTCCCATACCATCCTGAAATCATGCCCTTCGGTGGCGGCGGCGGCCACCCGGCCGTTATAGGCGGAGCTCATGACCACGTCGCCGGAAACCAGCCATTGCAACGGCTGCGCGCCGGATTCCCACCATTGGATATTGGACTTGATTTCATCAAGCTTGCGAAAGGCCCGGTCGACGCCCACCGGCGTCGCCAGTTGTGAATAGACATCCTCGCGCCTTACGCCGTCCGCCAGCAGGGCGATTTCCAGCGTAAACTTGGCGCTCTTGCGCAGCGCGCGCTTGCCGGGGAAATCCTTGACGTTCCAAAAGTCCGCCCAGCTGGTCGGCGCTTTTTTCAGCTTCTGCGCGTCATAGGTCAGCACGGTCGACCACAAGAATATGCCGGCGCCGCATTCGGTGGCCGACCCCGGCACATACTCGCTTTTATCGCCGAGCTTTTTCCAGTCCAGGGTTTCAAACAAACCTTCGTCGCAGCCGCGGCGCAGCTCCGGCCCTTCCACTTCCACCAGGTCCCAGCTTACCTGCTTGGTTTCCACCATGGAGCGGATCTTGGCCATTTCGCCGTTGTATTCCCCGGCTTCGATATCGCCTTTACCCGCCGCCTTGAACGGTTGGTAGAACGCTTTCTCCTGCGCCACTTTGTTCTGGCCGCCGAAGGAAATCACGGTCAGTGTTTCCGCCTGGGCCTGGAAGGCCAGGCCGACCAGTAATGTGGATACCGCTAATTGTTTCAACATATCCTGTCCCCTAAAATTTCGCCAACGAAAGGTTAAATGATGCATCATACATCAAGCATCTTTCGTGCCAATCTGCGATTTTTTTTTAAGAAGGCCGAATGCGGCGGGAACGGGGTACGGCGTGGGTCAGGCTGTCGGGTTGCACCCGGTGTATGCCTTAAAGCCGTGCAAAGTTGCACGAGGTTGCACCCTGTCGATGCAACCGTATTTCCCTCCCCGGCCCGCGCAAGCGACGGGCCGGGGAAGCCTGATTACCGGGTGGGGGCGATATCCACGCACAGGTATTTCATTTCCAGGTATTCGTCGATGCCGAAGCGTGAACCTTCGCGCCCCAGCCCCGATTGTTTAACGCCGCCGAACGGCGCCACTTCGTTGGAAATAAGGCCGGTGTTGACGCCGACCATGCCGTATTCCAGCGCTTCGGGCACCCGCCATTGACGGGCGGCGTCGCGGGTAAAGACATAGGCCGCAAGCCCGAATTCAGTGGCGTTGGCCATGGCGACGGCTTCGTCCTCGTCGTCGAAGGGAAACAGCGGCGCCACCGGGCCGAAGGTCTCCTCTCGGGCAAAGCGCATCTTGCCGGTGACGTCGCCTATCAGGGTGGGTTCAAAAAAGGTGCCGCCCAGCGCGTGGGGCCTGCCGCCGGCCAGGAGCGTGGCGCCCTGGGACAGCGCGTCGTCGATATGCGCGCGCACTTTTTCCACGGCGTCGGCATCGATAAGCGGCCCCTGCGTCGTGCCTTCCGCCATGCCGTCGCCCACCTTGAGCCGTGAGACTTCGGCGACCAATCGGGCGACCAGGGCGGGATAAATGCCGCGCTGCACATAGATGCGGTTGGCGCAGACGCAGGTCTGGCCGCTGTTGCGGAATTTCGAGGCCATAATGCCGGCGACGGCGCTGTCCAGATCCGCGTCGTCAAACACAATAACCGGCGCGTTGCCGCCCAGTTCCAGGGAGAGTTTTTTGATGGTCGGCGCGCACTGTGCCATCAGCAGGCGGCCTACTTCGGTTGAGCCGGTAAAGCTCAGCTTGCGCACCACCGGGCTTGCGCACAGCACCTGTCCCACGGCGGCGGCGGGACCGGTGACCACCTGCAAAACGCCGCGCGGAATGCCCGCCTGCACCGCCAGTTCGGCCAGGGCCAGGGCGGTAAGCGGCGTTTGCTCGGCGGGTTTGACAATCATGGTGCAACCCGCCGCCAGGGCCGGCGCCACCTTGCGCGTGATCATCGCCGCCGGGAAATTCCAGGGCGTGATCGCCGCGGTAACGCCGATGGGCTGCTTTAACACCAACAGTCGTTGCCGGGCCTGGGGCGACTGCAGGACGCTGCCCTCCACCCGTTTGCCCTCTTCGGCAAACCAGTCGATAAAGCTGTTGGCATAGGTGATTTCACCGCGCGCCTCGGCCAGGGACTTGCCCTGCTCGGCGGTCAACAGCCGGGCCAGATCGTCTTGGTGTTCGGCTATGAGCCGCGACCAGTTTTGCAACAGCGCGGCGCGCTGCTTGCCGGTCAAGGCCCGCCAGGACACCAGCGCCGCGGCGGCGGCATCAATGGCCAGCCGGGTTTGGGCGGCGCTGATTTGCGCCACCTCGGCCAATACTTCGCCGGTGGCCGGATTGGTGACGGCTTCGCGCGCGCCGCCGTCGCCGTCGCGCCATTCGCCGTCAATCAGGGCCTGATGGCGGAGCAATTGCGGGTTATCTAACTGCATAGTCTTTACGTCCTTATGTTTTCAAGGCTTCAGTAGCCGGCTCAGCAGGTCCAGCGCCGCGGTGAACTGGTCATCGGGGATGGTGAGCGGATACAGAAAACGAATTACGTTGCCATGCACACCGCAGGTCAACAGTAACAATCCATTTTCCAGCGCCTGTTTTTGAAGGGTCTTGGCATACTGCGCGTCGGGCTGGCCGGTAGCCGGATCGGCGAATTCGACCGCCACCATCGAGCCTCGCCCACGCACGGCCGAGATGGCGGGACAAGACAGCCGGGCCTGTTGCAACACCTCCACCAGATGGCCGCCAAGGCGCTGGGCGCGTTGGCAAAGCTGCTCGTCATCGATAACGCCAAGCACCGCCAGCGCGGACGCCACGGCCAGGGGGTTGCCGGCATAGGTGCCGCCCAGCCCGCCCGGCGCCGGGGCGTCCATCACTTCGGCGCGGCCGGCGACCGCGGAAATGGGTATGCCGCCGCCCAGGCTTTTCGCCATGGTGATCAGGTCCACCTTGACCTGCGGGCAATGATCCATGGCAAACATTTTGCCGGTACGGGCGAAGCCGCTCTGCACTTCGTCGGCAATCAGCAAAATGCCGTGCTGGTCGCACAAATGGCGCAGGCCAATGATAAATTCCGGCGGCGCGATGTTAAATCCGCCCTCGCCCTGGATGGGTTCAAATAAAATGGCCGCCACCTGATCCGGGCTGATATCGGTATGGAACAGGCTGTCGATGCTGGCCAGGGCCTGCTCTACCGATACGCCGTGCAGGGCATTGGGATAAGCGGCATGGAAAATCTGGCCGGGCAGCGGGCCGAAACCCAGCTTGTAG
Organism: Acerihabitans sp.; assembly: GCF_036398755.1. Taxonomy (NCBI): domain Bacteria; kingdom Pseudomonadati; phylum Pseudomonadota; class Gammaproteobacteria; order Enterobacterales; family Pectobacteriaceae; genus Acerihabitans; species Acerihabitans sp. The sequence goes on from NZ_DASWOM010000123.1 coordinate 29,509, forward strand.
GGCGCCACTTTGCCGGTCAGCGCCAGGGTGAGCAACGTACGACCGTGAAACGCGCCGCCGAAGGTGATGACGCCGGGGCGTTTGGTGTAGGCGCGGGCAATTTTCACCGCGTTTTCCACCGCTTCGGCGCCGGTGCTGAACAGCGTGCTTTTTACCGGCCCCGCCACCGGCACCAGGGCGTTGAGCCGCTCGGCCAGTTCTACATAATTGCCATAAGGAACAATCTGATAGGCGGTATGGGTAAACAGCTCAAGCTGCGTCTTTATCGCGGCGACGAGGCTTGGATGGCGATGCCCGGTGTTCAGTACCGCGATGCCGGCGGCGAAGTCGGTATAGGCGCGGCCTTCGACATCCCATAGGGTGGCGTTTTCCGCCCGTGCCGCATAAAAATCACACATTACCCCGACGCCGCGCGGCGTGGCGGCCAGACGACGTTGGTTAAGTTCGCTGTTGTTCATGGTGCTGCTTCTCCCAAAATGATGCGGCATAACGTGCGCTGTTACAGATCCCGGCCTAACTCCCGATTCTATTTATCCGCTTTGTGGATCTATAATCCAGTGCCAGTTTTAATTTATTGCAGGTGCCAATTGCGTTCGCTATTAACCGATATGCTGCTGCAGCATCTTTCCGCCCGTACCCAGGGGCCGCTGCACCGCCGCCTTTATGATTGTATTCGTCTGGCGATCCTTGATGGCGGCATCCGCTCCGGCAGCCGCCTGCCGCCGACGCGCGATCTGGCCAAAGAGCTTGCCCTCTCGCGCAATACCGTCAGCGCCGCCTATGAACAGCTGCTGGCCGAAGGCTATATCTTTACCCGCGCCGGCAGCGGCACCTTTGTGACCGATCAGATGCCCGACGGCGCCATGCCGGCGGTGAAGGCGCAGCAGCCCGGCCGCGAGCGCCTGGCCGGTGAGGAGTTTTCGGCGCGCGGCGCCAATCTGCTGGCCCGTTCCGGCGCCTCGCCCCACCAATGGGGCGCTTTTATGCCGGGAGTGCCGGATGTCTCCAGCTTCCCGCACGGCCTGTGGCGACGTATCCATTCCCGGCTTATCAGACGCATCAAGCCCGATTACCTGACCTATTCGCGCATGGGCGGCAGCCCGGAGCTGCAGCAGGCGCTGGTGGATTACCTGCGGGTGGCGCGTTCGGTAAACTGTGACGCGCAGCAGATTATTATTACCGAGGGCACGCATCAGGCGGTCGATCTGCTGGCCAAGATGCTGTGCAATCCCGGCGATTGCGCCTGGATTGAGGAACCCAGCTACTGGGGCATGCGCAATGTGCTGACGATTAACGGCGTGGATGTGCGGCCGGTAGCGGTGGACGAGCAGGGTTTAAAGCCGCCGGAAACGGCGGTGACGAGACCGCCGCGGCTGATTTGTGTGACGCCGTCACATCAATATCCCACCGGCGCGGTGATGAGCCTGCAGCGGCGCCAGCGGCTGCTGGCGCTGGCCCAGGAGCATAATGCCTGGGTTATCGAGGATGACTACGACAGCGAATTCCGTTTTTCCGGCAATCCCATCCCGGCGCTGCAAAGCCTGACGCCCCGGGCGCCGGTGATTTACATCGGCACATTCAGCAAGACGCTGTATCCCGGCCTGCGCATCAGTTATATGGTGCTGCCGCGGGCGTTGGCCGGCGAAATGCGCGTGGCCCATGCCGAGCTGTACCGCGGCGGTCACTGGATAACGCAGCTGGCGTTGGCGCAGTTTATCGCCGAGGGTCATTACGCCTCCCATATACGCCGTATGCGCCTGCTGTACGGCAAGCGCCGCGCCGTCCTGAGCCGTCTTATCCTGGCGCATCTGGGGCCGGACGCGTTACGCGACGACAGCAACGCCGGGCTGCATCTGGTGTTGTCGCTGCCCGATGACGTCGACGACGTGCGGCTTTCGCAGGCGGCGGGCCGGAAAGGCGTCTATGTCCGGCCGCTATCGACCTATTATCTCGGCCCGGCGCGCAAAAAAGGATTGCTGCTGGGCTATGCCTGTGTGGACGAGGAGCGGATCGAAAGCGCGTTTATGATCCTGCTGGACTGTATGGGGCGGGATGCGCCCTGATGGTGCAAAACGCCGGCGGCGTCGTGGCGGTGTCCAACGCGCCGTCCGTCGCGCTGATAATAGGGGAAACGGCATGGGCGTAATGCGCGGGGTACGATAAAAAAGCATGGCTATTCAAGAGCCTGCTTCAATAAAGCCGGCCCGTTTTATTTGCCTGTTCGGCGCGGAAATCACTTGTCGCGCGCCGGGCGCGATGGTAGAAATATTCAACGTACGCACAAAAATATGCCGCCCGTACAGAGGTAAGCATATTGCGTGCCATAACCTCGTCGGCAAACCGCTGTTCCTGCTTGACTCCCATTAACAGGACATCGTTTCCGAATCGGTCTTGATCACGGGGTTGCGTTTATCATGAATAGTTACGTTAGTTTTAAAAATATCCAAAAGACCTACGACGGCGACAAGCTGGTGGTTAAAAACCTCAACCTGGATATAGGCGAAGGGGAATTCCTGACGCTGCTCGGTCCGTCGGGATCCGGTAAAACCACCAGTCTGATGATGCTGGCGGGGTTTGAAACACCCACCCAGGGCGAAATCTACCTGCGCGATATGCCGTTGCATCATCTGCCGCCCCACCGGCGCGATATCGGCATGGTATTCCAAAACTACGCATTATTCCCCCATATGACGGTGGCGCAGAATCTGGCCTTTCCGTTGTCGATCCGCCGGATGAATAAAAGCGATATCAAGGAAAAAGTGGACAAGGTGCTGGATCGGGTGAAACTGACCGCCCTGGCCGACCGCTATCCCGCTCAGATGTCGGGCGGGCAGCAGCAGCGCGTGGCGCTGGCGCGGGCGCTGGTGTTTGAACCCAAGCTGGTGTTGATGGATGAACCGCTGGGGGCGCTGGATAAACAGCTGCGCGAGCATATGCAGATGGAAATCAAGGCGCTGCACCAGGCGCTGGAGCTGACCATTGTCTATGTTACCCACGATCAAAGCGAAGCGATGACCATGTCGGATCGGGTGGCGGTGTTCAACGACGGTATTATCCAGCAGATTAACAGCCCCAGCACGCTCTATGAAGAACCGCGCAACAGTTTTGTGGCGCAGTTTATCGGCGAGAACAACGGCCTGCTGGCTACCCAGGCGGGCAGCGAGGATGAATTTTATCGCGCCACCCTGGATGACGGCACATCGCTGCGCGCGCTAAAGGTGCACCCCAGCTCGCCGGGACGCAGGATCCTGCTGTGCATCCGGCCGGAGCGGGTGAAAATCAACGTGCCGATCGATCGGCTGCCGGCCGGCTCGCAGCATATCAGCGCCAGGATAACGCAGTTTATCTACCTGGGCGATCATGTGCGCATGATGACCGAGGTGGCGGGACAGCCCGATTTTATGGTGAAGCTCGGCGCCGCCGATATGGACCCCTCCTGGCTGCCGGGCAGCGAGGTGACCCTGTCCTGGCAGGAACGGCACCTACGGGCACTAGACGCTGTGATCCTCCAATAAGAAAAAGGCTGGCAACGCCAGCCTTTTTTACTGTTGGCAGGCCGCGGACGCCGGCCTATTTTTTACATCCCGCATCCCTATATCTAAAACCATAGGTGTTGCCAACCACCTGGGCACCGTTCCACAGGCTCACAACCTGGCGCCCGTTAAAGCCTCCGTCCGTAGTCCATAAGCCCTCTGAATTCGTTTCCGTTGCTTCCCCAGCCGGCCACCCGCCGGGGCGCCACCCCCATTCCCCAAACAGGCTGCCTACCGCCCGCTGATTGACGCCGGAGGTGAGATCCGCCACCCGCAGCATTGATTTGCCATTGTTAACGCACAAAGTCTGAGTCTCATCCCATGTAAATCTTTGGGTCCCAGGGGGGGCATAATAGGTCAACCATTTTGATATGGTAAATTTATACGTATAATAATACTGATCTCCTCGCGCGATGAGAGTCACCTGCGAACCCGGGTCGGCATTGATGGTGACGATACCGTTGGCATCTATCGGCGCAGCTAACGCATGTGAGGTGCTCCAGGTCAGACCCGCGTTATCGGCGATGGTGCCGGTGGGGTTGATTTGAAACCGCGGCTTGCTGGTGCCTATGTAGGGTCCAGGATCAAATCCCACCTTAGGAAAACCCGACGTCGGCCCAAAGTCATGCGGATTTAACACCGGCGAGACCGAGCTCACCGTCCGGAGAGCCAAAAAAATCGTATCTTGTGTGGCTACCACGCCGTCGACCGCCGCGGTAACGGTAGCAATACCGCCAAGGGTATTGGTAAACGAGATACTTGCCTTGCCGTTTTCGTCGGTGACGGCGGTTGCGGGCGAGGTCAGGGTTGCGCCGTTGCTCACCGAGAACGTCACGCTCTTGCCCGCCATCCCGGCACCATGGCGGTCCGCCGCCAGCAGCTGTACCTGATTACTTTCCGTGCCATTGTCCAGCGACCGGTTGCGCAACACGTCGAATGACAGTGTGCCCAGTGCATCGATAAAATTCATGCCGTCGCTGTCTTTGGTAAAGCCCGCAACCGTGGCGTTAACCACTACCATGCCTGGCTGGGTACTGGTGACGTCCACCTCGATAGTGCCGTCGGCCGCGGTATCGCCGCCGGTGCTTGAGAGCACGGCAGCGGGGCTGAGGGTGGCAAAGGTCACCGCATGACCGCCAATGGTATTATTATTGGCGTCGCGCACCGTGACTTTCACCCGGTGGCCATCACTGTCGCCGGCCACTTTATCGCCGGTGGTGACCAACTCGACCGAGGTGGTATTTTCCGCCGCGGCGCCGGCGACAAAAATCATGCCGGTGCTGGTTTTGGTAAAGCCCGCCACCGTGGCGTTTATCACTACCGTGGCCGGCCGCGTACTGGTGACCCCCACCTCAAGGGTTCCGTCGGCCGCCGTATTGCCTTCGTGGATGGAGAGCGCGACGTCCGGGCTCAGGGCGGCAAAGGTTACCGCCTGCCCGCCTATGGGATTATTATTGGCATCGCGCACCGTGACCTTCACCCGGTGGCCATCACTGTCGCCGGCCACTTTATCGCCGGTGGTGACCAACTCGACCGAGGTGGTATTTTCCGCCGCGGCGCCGGCGACAAAATTCATGCCGTCGCTGGTGAGGGTAAAGCCCGCCACCGTGGCGTTAACGGTTACCCTGCCCGCCTGGGTGCTGGTGACGCCGACCTCAATTGTGCCGTCGGCCGCCGTATCGCCGCCGGGGCTGGAAAGCGTGGCGCCCAGGCTGTCCGAGGCGAAAGCCACCGCCTGCCCGGCTATCGGATTATTATTGGCGTCGCGTACCCTGACCTTTAGCCGGTGGCCGTCGCCGACTATCTTGTCGCCGGTGGTTAAAACCTCAATGGCGGAATGGATTTCCGATGCGGCGCCGGCGATAAAACTCATGTGGTCGCTGGCTTTGGTAAAGCCCGGCAGCGCGGCGGAAACGATAACCGTGCCCGCCCGCATGCCGCCCACCTCGACCATCAAGGTGCCATCTTCGCCGGTCTCGCCGCCGGGGATGGACAGCTGCGCGCCCGCGGCAACCCATTTCACCGCCACGCCGGCCACCGGATTATCCTGGGCGTCGCGCGCGGTGACCTGCACCTGATGGGTTTCCAAACCGGCAATCTTATCGCCCTGGGTCAAAACCTTAACAAGGGTGTTGGCCTCGGAGGCTTTGCCGGCGGTAAACTTCATCTCCACGGCGCTGGTGGTAACAGTGCCAATCGTCGCGGTAACCTTGGTCGTCCCTGCTTGCCCGGTAATGACATTGGCGGTCAGCGTGCCGTCCTCGGCCGTCTGGTCGCCCTCCAGCGCAATGACCTGCGCTTTGTTATCGGCGGTAAAGCTCACCGCCTGGCCGCCGATGGGATTATCATTGGCGTCCCGTACGCTCAGACGGACCTGATGCGCGTCAATGCCGTCCGCCGCTTTGTTTCCCGTGGTGATGACGTCCAGCCGCGACAAGGTTTGGTCGACGCCGCCGGGCACAAAGGTAATGGCGGCCTGCTGCGACGCGCCGGTCACGCTTGCCCGCGCCGTAACCGGTCCGGCCGTGCGGGAAGTGATAGCGGTTTCGGTAAAACCTTCGTCATCGCTCACCATCGTCGGGGACAACACCGTGGCGCTGCTTTCCGCGCTGAATGTGACCGTCTCGCCGGGCACGGGGTTGCCATTGCCGTCGATAACCCTGGCGCGGACGCGAATCGCCGCCTGCCCATCGGCGACGGCGTTATTGTCTTCTATCGCCAGGCTTGCCAGGGTGATGATTTCCGGTGCGGTGACATTTACCGTGGTCACCGCCCGGTTGGAGGCATTACCCCGGCTGTCGTAGGCTATTGCGTTGATACGATAGGTATTGTCCGCGCCGGGGGTGCCCTGGTAGGCCGGCATGACGACGGTTATCGCCTGCGGGGAAAGCTGCTTGATGCGCCCGCCGTGCGCCAGCAGCGACGCGCTATCCCAATCAACGCGATCAAGGCCGTGTTCCGCGGTGACATCGGCGGTTAAGGTCAGCGTCGTGCCGGCCAAGCCGGTGATTTGCGCCGGCAGCGCCAGGCGGATCAGCTCCCGCCGCTGGTAATCGAGCACGATATTGTAGTTGCGATCGACCAAATCGTAGCGGCTGCCGGCCAGCGTCCTCGATGGTCCGACGTTGGAGGAATCGATATGCGACCGCCAGGATTCACCCAGACGGTAATTCAGCTGGAAATTAAGGCTGCTGTCGTTGGCGCCCCCTTTGCCGGTCCGGTGCTCCGCGCCGACGGTGAACAAGGGGATAGGCGTATAGTTAATGCCGGCGGTCAGGGCGTAAGGATCTTTTTGCCGGTTGTCCTTACCAAACAGCGCCACTTCATTACCGCGATATTGCTCAAACATCAGCGAGCCGCCCAACTGGGGATAGGACGGCAGCCAGGCCTGGGCGCGCACATCAAATCCATTGGCCGGCCGTTCGTTATAATCGGCGAAATCCCGCGACTGATGCCAGTCCGTCAGGCCAAAATAGCTATTGGCCGACAACCGGAAATAATCGGTCCAGGCTTCGGCCCCGACGCCGAGCCGGCGATTGTTGCCGGTCATATCGTAATCATAAAAGGTATTGGCGCCGTACAGCCAGCCGTCCTTTTCGGTGCGCACCCCCATGCCGAGATTTAACGTATTGCGCTGGTCATTGTTACGTACCCCTAATTGTGAAAACAGCGTGGAACGCTCCGAGTCACGCAGGGGGACCAGCAGGTCGGCCGCGCTGTTGGTAAATCTGAAATCGCTGTCGGCGTTAAGCTGGACCCGAGCGGTGCCAAATTGGTTTAGCCATTGCGCCCCCGCCTGTCCCGCGCCGCCCACCACCCTTGAGCGCGCCAAATCGGCGGCGGCGCCGCCGGTGTTGCCGCCGGCAAGCAGGCTGCCCGCCGTCTGGGCGCCGCGCGCCAGTTTATCCTCCGCCTGGGAAGAGGACTGGGTGGGGATGGACGAATTAAACAATGCGGCGGAACTACGGGGAACCTCTATTTCGTCGCCGGCGCCAAGGGCCGAAAACGCGTTGGAAAAACCGCGCAGCTGATTGAGCTTTTTTAATTCTTCAAGCGTCAGGTTATAGCGTTTCGCCACCGACAATGTCGTCTCGCCCGGCCCCAGGACATAGGGCACGGTGGCGGTGGCCGCGAATGGGAGCCCACCCGGGGATGCCGCGGCGGCCGCGGCCTTTGCCATGGCCGGCGTAAAAGACAGGCTCAGCGGGAAAATCAGCTGGAAAATAATATTCATCCACGCCGTGACCCGCCACTTTTGATGAATGGCCGGTGATGGCACGGGAAGTAAATCTTTATTTTTAGAATGATTAAGTGGTTTTTCAAAAGGCATCAAAATGTCTCTCTGGTCAATAGTTAACATTATTCATCCTGTTCAATCCACAGCCGGAAAATGTTACCTGGCCATAATAAATCACATTAAACCGATTTATCCGGTAGTTTATAACAGGCAATGTTATCGATATATGGACAGCAGTGGTCGATGATATCGATGACAATATCAGAATTAATACTTAAAATACCCCCTAAGATCAATAAATAGATAAAAAATTACAAATCCTTTAATTACATGCAATTACATGAACTTGGTCATTATTAAATAATGCTTATCAAAAGTATTACACCTATGTCATCAATACACTTCAACCATAATATCGGCTGACCTGACAATATATTTAATCCACTTATTGAATAAAACCTAGAGTAACGCTTTATTAGTGCATGAGCGCATATAGGCAATGGATTTCGATGACTATACCAGTCTGGGGGAACGGACTTCCTTACCTGTTACTCACCTTTACTGACGAAATCAGCCATGTTGGATCACATTATTGTTTAATAAATTTGATGGCTATATGATTACATCCACAGGAGTAATCCGCCAGTGCGGCGGTGCGCGGCAAAGGAAGGGAAAGCGTAGTGGCGTTAACGGGGGTATTACCCGCCCGCACGGCAGGCAAAGGTAATACCCATAAAGTTAATATGGAGTAATGGTGATTATCCGACTTACCGGCGTATCAGCCGGTAAATCCACAGCACGACGATGGCGCCGATTACCGCCACGACAAAACTGCCGAAATTGAAGCCGTCGACGCGGCCATAGCCAAAGAACGTACTGATATAACCACCCACCACGGCGCCGATAATACCGAGGATAATGGTAATGATGAATCCGCCGCCGTCCCTGCCCGGCATGATGAATTTAGCGATGACGCCGGCGATAAGTCCAAAAATAATCCAGGATAAAATTCCCATAAACCAACTCCTTTTATCGATTGCCTTTATTTAAAAGATACCCTATACAGCGCTTGGCCCAGCAATACCAGAAACCACAATTATTATAGCCAATTCTGATGATTATGCTGAAAAAGAGTCATCCATCCCCCGCCATTCGCCGCACAGAGACCGCCAACGTCTTGCGCGACACGGCGAGGTCTAAAACGGCAGGGTATTGAGTTCGATCAGGGTTAACGCGCCGCCGAACACCGCGCCGGTATCGATGTAAAACTGATTGTAAAAATGCCTCACGCGCTCAAGCGGGGTATGGCCGAAGAAGAAATGCGACGCGCCGCTGATGGCTCCGCCACGCCCACGCTGGTTGCGGTTTATCCGCTGCCGGCTCCATACCACCAATTCAGGATCGACCTCCCGCAGGTAGCGATAGTCGTCGAGGGGATAATCGGCATGGGCGACGACCACATGTCGGTCCGCCATGTCGATATCGATAATCAGCGGCAGGCTGGCGCAGCCTGCTATCAACTCCGCCGCCCGCCCCCGCTGTTCCTGCTCCAGATGCATAAACCAACTGCCGCCGTTGGCCAGCCAAAGTCCCTGTTCACCGCAGGTGATGGCATCGATGGCCATTTGCTCATGATTGCCGCGTACCGCGCAAAACCAGGGTTGCTCAAGCAATTCCAGACACTGCAGGTTTTGCGCGCCGCGATCGATAAGATCCCCCACCGAGATCAGCAGATCGGCCGCGCGGTCAAAGCGCTGCCGCGCCAGTTTGGACAACAGCAGATCATAGCAGCCGTGCAAATCCCCCACCACGAAGATACGCCGCCAATTGTCGGGATTGATTTTGCGGTATATCTGCTCCGGCATCATCTGATTCATCATTCCCCCGCGAAAAGCCCAAGGCTTTCATTATCCGTATCCGGCGGGCGCGGTGTCAGACCCGGCCCGCCGGCCCGAAACCCATGCGCTATAGGCCCTGGAAAGGCCGTTATTAACAGCATAGCAGGCCGGGAAACGCGGAGATGAATAATCGCGCCTGAGGTGAAAATGATGATAAATCGTCGATAAAAGCTGTTAAAACAGTCCGCTGACAGGCAGCATGGTAAAATCCATTTTTTCCCGGTTTGCCTAATGAACAAACGTCATGCCCTGGTCTGGCTGAATATCGCCGCCGTCTTTTTTGGCCTTTCCGGCATCCTGGGCAAAGTGATTGCCGTCTCGCCCGCCGCCATCGTATTCGGCCGCGCCCTGTTCGCGGTGCTGGCGCTGTCCTTGCCGATGCTGTGCTTTCGCGGCTTTCGCTGGGAGCGCGTCAGGTGCGCAAGCGCCTTGGTATTGATTGGCGCAAGCCTTATCCTGGCGGGACATTGGCTGACCTTTTTTATTTCGGTCAAAGCTTCGGGGGTCGCGATCGCCACCCTGGGTTTTGCCAGCTTTCCGGCGTTTACCACCCTGTTTGAAAGCATCGGATTTCGCGAGCGGATTTCGCTTAACGAAGGGATGCTGATAGCCCTGATTTGCCTTGGCCTGATGATGGTGTGTCCGTCGTTTGACCTGGGCAGCGGCAATACCCGGGGCTTTTTATGGGGAATTTTATCCGGGGCGCTGCTGGCGTTGCTGATTATCTGCAATCGCGTTACCGCCTTGAGCATCAGGCCGGTACAGGCGGCGTTATGTCAGAACCTCATCATCAGCCTGCTGATGCTGCCCCTGGCGCTGCGGGAGTTGCCGCGGGCGACCGCCGGCGACTGGCTCTGCCTGGCGTTGCTGGGGATATTTTGCACCGGTGTGGCGCACAGTCTGATGGTTACCAGTCTACGCTTTGTGAAAGCGCGCGCCGCGGCGGTGTTTTTCGCACTCGAGCCGGTCTACGCCATTGCGTTTGCCTGGGCATTGTTCAGCGAACGGCCGACGCTGAAAATGTTCGCCGGCGCCGCGCTGATTATTGTGTCGGTAACGCTGTTCTCGCGCAAAGGCAAAAAAGGCGCGGCGGCGGCCGGATAAACGCGGCCCGGCCCGTTCGGTGCCAGGTACGCGGGGCGGTGCTTTGCCCGGACCGGCCGGAACCAGGTTTTTCCCGGGCAACGGCCTGTACCCGTCGCTTGTGGCCGCGCCACCGGGATAAGGGGCTTTCCCGGTGGGTGCCGCCGCCTGGCGTTTAACCGATCATCGGCAGTTTAAGGCGGTATTTCTTCGCGCAGGCAATGGCCTCGGGATAACCGGCATCGGCATGGCGCATCACGCCGGTGGCCGGATCGTTCCATAATACCCGCGCCAGTCGCTCATCGGCTTTTTCCGTACCGTCGCAGACAATGACCATGCCCGCGTGCTGCGAGAAGCCCATGCCCACGCCGCCGCCGTGATGCAGACTGACCCAGGTGGCGCCGCCGGCGGTGCTGAGCAGCGCATTGAGCAGCGGCCAGTCGGATACCGCGTCCGAGCCGTCTTTCATGGATTCGGTTTCACGGTTGGGCGAGGCCACCGACCCGCAGTCGAGATGATCGCGGCCGATAACGATGGGCGCCTTCAGCTCGCCGGTGCGCACCATTTCGTTAAACGCCAGCCCGGCCAGGTGACGTTCGCCCAGCCCCAGCCAGCAGATGCGCGCCGGCAGGCCCTGGAAGGCGATGCGCTCCTGCGCCATATCGAGCCAGTTATGCAACAGCCGGTTATCCGGAAACAATGCCTTCAGTTTGGCGTCGGTCTTATAGATATCCTGCGGATCCCCCGACAGCGCCACCCAGCGGAACGGCCCCTTGCCTTCACAAAACAGCGGCCGGATATAGGCGGGAACAAACCCGGGGAAATCAAAGGCGTTCGCCACCCCCTCCTCCAGCGCCACCTGGCGGATATTGTTGCCGTAGTCCACCGTCGGCACCCCCATCTCATGGAATGCCAGCATGGCCTTGACGTGCACCGCCATCGATGCCCTGGCGGCGCTGATAACCCGTTGCGGATCGTCTTTTTTGGCCTGGCTCCATTGCTCAAGGCTCCAGCCGGCCGGCAGGTAGCCGTTGAGCGGGTCATGGGCGGAAGTCTGGTCGGTGACGATATGCGGACGGGCGCCGCCGCCGGCGGCGCGTTTAGCCAGCTCCGGCATAATCTGCGCCGCATTGCCCAATAGCCCGACGGAAATCGCCTCGCCTTTGGCGCAGGCGTCCTCGATTATCGCCAGCGCTTCGTCGATGGTAAACGCTTTGCGGTCCAGGTAGCGGGTGCGCAGGCGAAAATCAATGCGCGACTCCTGGCATTCAATGGCCAGCACGCAGGCACCGGCCAGAACGCCCGCCAGCGGCTGGGCGCCGCCCATGCCGCCCAGGCCGGCGGTGAGGATCCATTTACCCTTGAGGTCGTTGCCGTAATGCTGGCGGCCGGCCTCGGCAAAGGTCTCGAAGGTGCCCTGGACAATGCCCTGGGCGCCGATATAAATCCAGGAGCCGGCGGTCATTTGTCCGTACATCATCAGCCCGGCCCGGTCCAGCTCGTGGAAATGTTCCCACGTAGCCCAGTGCGGCACCAGGTTGGAGTTGGCGATCATCACGCGCGGCGCGTCCACATGGGTACGGAACACGCCGACCGGTTTACCGGACTGCACCAGCAGGGTTTCATCCTCCTCCAGGTCGCGCAGGCTTTGCAGGATGGTCTCGAAACAGGGCCAGTTGCGCGCCGCCTTGCCGATGCCGCCGTATACCACCAGGTCGTCCGGACGCTCGGCGACATCCGGGTCGAGATTGTTCTGGATCATGCGGTACGGCGCTTCAATCAGCCAGTTTTTGCAGGTCAGTTCGGTGCCGCGCGGCGCGCTGACCGGACGGGAAACAGCATTGCTAAAATCGTTTTTCATGACGGATTCCTTAATCTTTAGCGCGTTGACGCATAGCTGGGTAAAAGAGCTTGCACCTGCGGCGGCAGGCTGAATTCGGCGACCCAAAGACGCATCGCTTCAATATCCGGCGCCAGCAGCCGATCGCTTGCCAGAAACGCCACGCGTTCGCGAATGGCGGTCAGCTGCTGTTCGAGCGCGGCCGAACTCGCGAGCGGCCGGTTGAAATCAATGCCCTGGGCGGCGGCCATGGCTTCGATCCCCACCACCACCGAGGTGTTGAAACACATATCCCCCAAGCGACGGGCGGCAAAGGTGGCCATCGACACGTGATCTTCCTGGTTGGCCGAGGTCGGCAGGCTGTCGACGCTGGCCGGATGCGCCAGGGATTTGTTTTCCGACGCCAGCGCGGCGGCGGTGACCTGGGCTATCATAAAACCCGAATTGACGCCGCCTTCGTTTATCAGGAACGGCGGCAGGCCCGACAGCCCGGTATCGAGCAGCAGCGCCAGACGCCGCTCTGAAATCGCGCCGATTTCCGCGATGGCCAGGGCGATAATATCGGCGGCGAACGCCACCGGCTCGGCATGGAAATTGCCGCCGGAAATCACTTCGCCGCTATCGGTAAACACCAGCGGATTATCGGATGCGGCGTTGGCCTCGATTTGCAGGGTACGCGCCGCATAGTTAAGATTGTCCAGGCACGCGCCCATCACCTGCGGCACGCAGCGGATGGAGTACGGGTCCTGTACCCGACCGCAGTCGGCGTGGGATACCACGATGTCGCTGCCGTCGAGCAGCGAGGACACCGCCCGCGCCACCGCAATTTGTCCCGCCTGGCCGCGCGCCTGGTGAATGCGGTCATCAAAGGGTTTCACCGAGCCTTTGATGGCTTCCAGGGTCAGGGCGCCCGCCACCAGCCCGGCGGCAAAGGAGCGTTCGGCTTCAAACAGGCCGACCAGCGCCAGCGAGGTGGACACTTGCGTGCCGTTGAGCAATGCCAGACCTTCTTTCGGCCCCAGTTCGATCGGACGTAAGCCGGCAAGCGCCAGCCCCTCCACCGCGCTGATCAGCGTCCCCTTGACCCGCACCTGCCCTTCGCCGATAAGCATCAGGGATAAATGCGCCAGCGGCGCCAGGTCGCCCGAGGCGCCCACCGAGCCTTTGGCCGGGATGCAGGGCATGACGCCGGCGTTATATAATGACAGCAGGGCCTCCACCACCGCCGGCCGAATGCCGGAATGGCCGCGCGCCAGGCTTATCACCTTGCAGGCCATGATCAGTCGCGTCACATTATCCTCGAGCAGCGCGCCGGTGCCGACGCTGTGCGACAACACCAGATTGCGCTGCAGCTCGGCCAGCCGCGCGGCCGGTATGCGGGTTTGCGCCAGCTTGCCGAAACCGGTGTTGATGCCGTAGACCACTTCGCCGGTGGCCAGGATCGCCTCCACCGTTTGCTGCGCGGCGTTGATGGCGGCGAAGGCGGCGGGATCGAGCGACAGTTCCAGCTCGCCGTGATAAATGGCCCTGAGCGTCGCCAGGTCCACCTCGCCCGGCACCAGACGGCATGGGCGTAAAGATGTTACAGAAGATGACATAATCTATTCCTGTCTATACAAGTAAAGCCGCTAGTAAAGCGCATCCCTAAAGTGCGCCCGATCGTCGCGATTGCGGCCCGATATGCTGCCTTGCTCCACAAAATCCGCCGGGCCGCTCCGGTCCGGCAGGCAAAGTCAAAGCGCCATGCTTTGCAGCGTTTCTCCGCGGATTTCCTCGGTAACGCGCGCCTTGAGCGCCATGAATTCCGCCGTGGTTTTCAAGGTATAGTCACGGGGATGCGGGAAGTTAACCGCCACCTCGGTTTTTATCCGCCCCGGCCTGGCGCTGAAGATGGCGACTTTGTTGGCCATAAAAATCGCCTCGTCGATATCATGCGTGACAAATAGCACCGTTTTGCGTGACGACTCCCAGATTTTCAGCAAGAGTTCCTGCATCAGCACCCGCGTTTGGTTATCCAGCGCGCCAAAGGGTTCGTCCATCAGCAGCACTTTTGGATCGTTGGCCAGCGCGCGGGCGATGGCGGTGCGTTGCTGCATGCCGCCGGACAGCTGGCGCGGGTAATGCTGCTCAAATCCGCGCAGGCCGACCTGATTGACAAAATAATCGCAGCGTTCCCGCTGCATGGCCGGGCTCAGGCCGCGTTCGCGCAGGCCAAAGCAGATATTCTGCGCCACGGTCAGCCAGGGAAACAGGGTATAGCTTTGAAACACCATGCCCCGGTCCGCGCCAGGGCCGTCTATCAGCCCCCCGTCCAGCCATACTTCCCCGGTGGTGGGACTATCGAGGCCGGCGACAATGCGCAGCAGGGTGGATTTGCCGCAGCCCGACGGGCCGAGGATGGTGATAAAATCATTTTCTTCCACCCGGTAGTCGATGGGCAGCAGCGCCTGGGTCTGCCGGCCCTTCGGTCCGTTGAAAATACGCGATACCTGGCGGATGGCGAGCTTATCGGGGTTCATGACGCGACGCTCCAGGCAAACAGGCGGCGGTTCACCGCCTTGAACAGGAAATCCGACATCAGGCCGATACAGCCGATGACGATAATGCCGAAAATGATTTGTCCGGTATTGAGCAACGCCTGGCTGTCGACAATCATATGGCCGATGCCGCTGGACGAGCCGATCAGCTCCGCCACGATGACATAGGTCCATGCCCAGCCCAGCACCAGGCGCAGCAGTTCGGCAATCTCGGGCGCCGCGCCCGGGATCAGCACCCGTCGCACAATACTGCGGTTCGAAGCCCCAAGCGTATAGGCCGCCTCCACCAGATCGCGCCGTGACGCGCCCACCGTGACCGCAATCATTAACACGATCTGAAAAAAAGAACCGATAAAAATCACCAGGATTTTTTGCATTTCGCCGATACCGGCCCACAGGATCAGCAGGGGAATAAACGCCGACGCGGGCAGGTAGCGGCAAAACGAGACAAAAGGCTCAAGAAAGGCTTCCACCAGCTTGTATGACCCCATCATGATGCCGAGCGGTACCGCCAGTACCGCCGCCAGGATAAAACCGCCCAGCACGCGCATCACCGTCATGCCGATATCCAGCGAAAAATTGTACTGGGTAAACAACAGGTAGCCTTCGTTCACCATGGTCAGCGGGTCGGCCAAAAAAGTCGGCGACACCCAGCCGGCAAAGGTGACCCAGGCCCAAAAGGCGAAAAACAAAATAAAAAAGCCCAGGCCGAGAAACCAGCGTTGCCCGGTTGATACCGCGCGCAGCGGCACCAGCAGCGGATTATGCCGCACTTTTTTCGCCGCGGGCAACGGCGCCGGTTGCCCGGCGGCCGGCGTTGGCGGGGTCTGTTCAACAGACATTACGCGCACCTTATTGATTAACGTAGCCGGCGTCATACAGCGTCTTGATATCGGGGATCTTGCGGATCACCTTCATTTGCAGCAGCAGTTGCGCCGCCTCCCGGCTGAAGCTGTCGATTTCGCCATTAAAGAACTGGCGGTTCTGCGCCCGGTCCTGCCAGCGCAGGTAGCTGGCGGACTCGGCAAATTCCTTGCCTGATTCCTTAACCACCGCGCCCATGATTTCGTTGGCCTTATCCGGCTGGGCTTTGATCATATCCAGGGCGTCGAAGTAGCTGTCGACCAGCGCCTTGGCGGCCTGGGGATTTTTTTTCAGGAACGCCGGGGTACAGCCAAGCGTATCCATGACCATGGGATAATCGAGCGTGGTGGCCAGGATCTTGCCTTTATCCGGGCTTTGCCGTACCGAGGAAAGATAAGGTTCGTAGGTCATGGCGGCGTCGTTGCTGCCGGCGATAAACGAATGGGCGGCGGCCTCGGGGGAGAGCGTGGTGGTCTTGACGTCTTTGAGGCTCATGCCGTTTTTATCCAGCATCCAGGCCAGGGCGAAATACGGCGAGGTGCCCGGCGCGTCGACGCTGATGGTTTTGCCCTTCAGCGCCTTGATGCTGTCGATGCCGTTGCGCACCACCAGGCCGTCGGCGCCGTAGGATTTATCCAGCTGGACAATCTGGGTGATGGGCACGCCGTTGGCGTTCCAGGAAATATAGGTTTCCACCGTCGTGGCGGCGCACTGTACGTCGCCGGAGGCAATAGCCAGGTGGCGGTCTTTTTGCGGGATCATTTTGACCGTGACATCCAGGCCGTGGCGTTTGAATATCCCCGCCTTGTCCGCCAGGGTCAGCGGCGCAAAACCGGTCCAGCCGGAAATACCGATGGCCAGCGGCGTGTCGGCGGCCATGGCCGGCAGGGCGCCGGACAGGCCAAGCGCCAGAATAAGGGCGGTCCGCAGCGGTTGAACGCGGCGTTTGAATAACGTACTGGCACAGGCGATGCTCATATCCCACTCCTGAAATAGCGCCGGAAAAATCACCGGCAAACATTTGGTTCGCGGCTGGCGAAGGCCGCCCTGGACGACAACTGTATAAGCTTGTCTATACAAGACCCTTTCGCCAAGGGAAATTAAGCAAAGCCTGTGCCATATTGCCCGCCGTCCGTTATTTGGCGTCGGGCATCGTCCTGAAGGGGCCGGCCCGGCGACCCCGGGCAGGTCGCGCGCGCGGTGCGCGCGGCCGGTGATGCATTATGGCGCGTCATGCACCAAAACCATGCAGGGGTGGGTTGAATCGATACAGTTTTCATCCTATTCGCAACGCATGGCCGGCAACTCGCCGTGGGTGATATCCGCCCACAGCGCCACACCGTCGCCGTCGGCCGGCCGCAGGCGTAGCGGCGCGCCAAGCTGCTGCCACCATACGCCCTCGCCTGGCGTAAGCGCCGCCTCGCCGTCAAGGCGCCAGCGGCCCGCCAGCACATACAGCACGCCGTCGCGCCCGGCGGGCAGAATCTGCTCGCCGATAAGGCGTTCTACCCGCGCCCGCCGCTCCTGGCGGCGGATCATGATATTAAAATCCCGGCTCGGTCCGCCCGCCAGCCGGGCGCTGATGCGGTCCTCGCCGGCAAAGGCGTGCGGCACGCCGGGCCGGGTCAGGGCATGCGTGCCGCCCGCGGCATTGTCCAGCAGCACGCCGTCCCCCTCCAGCAGGGCGATGATCCGATCCACGCCGGGGAAAGAGGAAAAGGCCCCATCGCGGTCGATGGTGGCGATGCTGGCGCGCCAGGCAAACGCCGCCGGCTCGGCGCCCGCATCCGGCGGGCAACTGATGATTTCGCGCGTCTCGCCGCCGCCGTTGCGCCAGCGGGACACCGGCAGGCCGGCGAACGAAAACCTGACCGGCCGGCTCATGCCGCCTCCCGGCGCAGCTCGCGCAGCACCTGGGCGAACGCCCGGGCGCTCTCCCGCTCCAGGGCATGATGCCCGTCGCTGATGACCCGGCGGCCGGCGACGAACACATCGCGGATTTGGCCGGGGCCGCCGGCAAACAGCCAGCGATTGAGCAGGTCGCCGTCGGCGGTCGCGTCGATGTAAGGATCGTCGCCGTCCAGAACCAGCCAATCGGCGCGCATGCCGACCGCCAGCGCGCCAAGCGGTACGCCGCAGGCCTGCGCCCCGCCCCGCAGCGCCGCCAGGTAGAGATTATCGCCGAGCGAGGGGTGGAGCGCATCGGCCAGGCGATTGCGCCGCCGGTCCCGCAGACGCTGTCCGTATTCAAGCCAGCGCAGTTCTTCCACCACGTTAAGCGAGACATGACTGTCCGAACCGATGCCCCAGCGTCCACCCTGGGAGAAATAGTCGGCGGCCGGGAAGATACCGTCGCCCAGGTTGGCCTCGGTGGTGGGACACAGCCCCGCCACCGCGCCGCTGCGCGCCAGGGAGTCCAGCTCCGCCTTGTCCAGATGCGTGGCATGGATAAGACACCAGCGTTCATCCACCCCGACCTGGTCCATCAGCCAGCGGACCGGGCGGGCGCCCGACCACGCCAGGCAATCCTCCACTTCTTTGATCTGCTCGGCCACGTGGATATGCACCGGCGCATCCGGCGGTGAAGCCTGCAGCACTTCGTGGATTTGCCGCGCGCCGACGGCGCGCAGGGAATGGAAACACAGGCCCAGGCGCTGGCGCGGCTGGCCGGACAGATGGGCTTGCAGCGCCTGCTGCTGACGCAGGTAGCCGTCGGTATCCTGGATAAAACGCCGCTGTCCGGGCGTTGCCGCCTGCTCGCCGAAGCCGCCGTAGGTGTACAGCACCGGCAGCAGCGTCAGGCCGATGCCGCTCTCGGCCGCCGCCTGGCTGATGCGCAGCGCCATTTCCGCCGGATGGGCGTACGCATGGCCCTGGGCATCCTGGTGCAGGTAGTGGAATTCCGCCACCTGGCTGTAGCCGCCCTTCAGCATCTCGATATACAGCTGGCGGGCGATAATGCCCACCTGGTCCGGCGACAGGCGTTGCACCATGCGGTACATCACCTCGCGCCAGGTCCAGAAGCTGTCCTTCGGGTCGCCGAAGACTTCAGTCAGTCCGGCCATGGCGCGCTGGAAGGCATGGGAATGCAAATTGGCCATGGCGGGCAACACCGGCCCGGCGAGGGTTTCGGCGCCCTGCGCGCCGGCGTTCGGGTCAATGGCGACCAGGGTTCCCTGGGCATTGACCTCCAGGCGGACATTATGGGTCCATCCCTGCGCCAGCAGCGCACGGGGGGCGAAATAAACGGGCATGGCGGTTTCCGGTTAATGTTTGGGTGATAGGGGTGCGTATCCAGACGAAATGCTTATCCACTTGTCTATACATATACATACGCTGAATTGAACAGTAAACTGTTTTTTATTCTCCCTGCCAGAAGAGGTCGGAAACGTGTCTGAATTACAGTCCGCCGCGCAACTGTCCGCCATCATGAGCGATACGCCGGCGCCGATTTATCAACGGGTTAAACAGGCTATCGTGCAGCAGATACGCTCCGGCGCCTGGGAGCCGCATCGGCGCATCCCGTCGGAAAGCGAACTGGTGACGGAACTGGGCGTCAGCCGGATGACCATTAACCGGGCGTTGCGCGAGCTGACCGGCGAGGGTTACCTGTTGCGGATGCAGGGCGTCGGCACTTTTGTCGCCGAACTGAAGCCTCAGACAGCCTTGCTTGAGGTCCGCAATATCGCCGATGAAATCGCCGCCCGCGGCCATCGCCACAGCAGTACGCTGCTGACGCTCGAGGCGCGCCAGGCGACCGGCGAGGAAGCATTGTCGCTGGGTATCCAGCCCGGGGAACAGCTGTTTCATTCGCTGATCGTGCACTATGAAAACGACATTGCCGTGCAGTTGGAAGACCGCTGTGTCAACCCCTTGACCGCGCCCGACTATCTGCGGCAGGATTTCAAGCTGATCACGCCCTATATTTACCTGACCCAGGTCGCGCCGCTTACCGCCGGCGAGCACCGGGTCGAGGCGGTAAACGCCAGCAGCCGCGAGCGCGAGCTGCTCCAGCTGGCGGATAGCGAACCCTGTTTACTGATTCACCGCCGCACCTGGTTCGGCAAACTGGTGGTGACCTCCGCGCGTCTGCTGTATCCCGGCGCGCGTTATCAACTGTTCGGCAGTTTTATCGTCTAGCGGATGTCACGCGCGGCGCCTGAACCACCGCGGAAAATGAAGCGGCTTTTTTATCAACGTATCGGGAGAGCAAACCCATGCCGGTAATGGAACAGTTTGACGCCGTCTGGTCGGGCGCCGATGTGGCGACCCTGCGCGACGGCCGCTATGGCATCATCAAGGACGGCGCGATCGCCGTCAGAGGCGATCGCATCGCCTGGGTCGGCCCCCGGCGCGAGCTGCCGGCGGCGGCGGTGGCGGCCGGCCATGATTTTGGCGGCGGCATCGTCACTCCCGGCTTTATCGACTGCCACACCCACCTGGTCTTCGGCGGCAACCGCAGCCATGAGTTCGAGCAGCGTCTTAACGGGGTCAGCTACGCGGATATCGCGGCCGCCGGCGGCGGGATACTCTCTACCGTCAATGCCACCCGCGACGCGTCCGGGGATGCGCTGATGGCGGCGGCCGTTGCCCGGCTGGCGATGCTGATGGCCGACGGCGTGACCTGCATCGAGATTAAATCCGGTTATGGCCTGACCCTTGAGAGCGAAATAAAAATGCTGCGCGTCGCCCGGCGCATCGCGCAGGAGCATCCGGTGCAGGTCAGGACCACCCTGCTGGCGGCGCACGCGCTGCCGCCGGAATACCGGGGACGCGCCGACGAGTACATAACACTCATCTGCGAAAACTGGATCCCCGAGGTGGCGGCGCTGGGGCTGGCAGATGCGGTGGACGGCTTTTGCGAGCACCTGGCCTTCTCGCCGGCGCAGATTGCGCGGGTTTTCGACGCCGCCCGGCAGGCGGGCCTGCCGGTCAAGCTTCATGCCGAGCAGCTTTCGTCCCTGGGCGGCAGTAGCCTGGCCGCGCGCTACGGGGCGCTGTCGGCGGATCATCTGGAATATGCCACCGATGCCGACGCCCGCGCCATGGCGCGGTCCGGCACCGTGGCGGTATTGCTGCCGGGCGCCTGTTATATGCTGCGGGAAACCCAACTGCCGCCGGTGGCGCTGTTTCGCCGCGAGGGTGTGGCGATGGCGCTGGCCAGCGATATCAATCCGGGCACCTCGCCCGCCTGCTCCCTGCGCCTGATGCTGAATATGGCCTGCACCCTGTTTCGCATGACGCCCGAGGAGGCATTGGCCGGCGTGACGATAAACGCGGCGCGGGCGTTGGGCCTGGCGGAATCGCTGGGCACGCTCGAAGCCGGCAAGATGGCCGACTTTGTCCACTGGCCGGTGGCGCATCCGGCGGAATTAGCGTACTGGCTGGGCGGACAACTGGCCGGCAGCGTCATTTACCGCGGCGTACGCCGCGTTTAATTTCCCATTTTATCATGATCTTTCAGGAGGGCATCCCAGATGAGCATTACCCAACCCTTTACTTATGAAGCGGGCACCATTCCTTTGCTACTGAGCATTCCCCATGCCGGCACCCGGCTGACGCCGGCGGTGGAGGCCGGGCTGAGCGACGCCGCCCGCCCGTTGCCGGATACCGATTGGCACATTCCCCGGCTGTATGATTTTGCCCGCGCCCTGGGCGCGCATATTCTTATCGGCAACTACTCGCGCATGGTTATCGATCTTAACCGCCCCGCCGACGATCAGCCCTTGTACACGACCGCCACCACCGGCCTGTATCCCGAAACGCTGTTTGACGGCACGCCGGTATTCAAACCGGGCGCCACGCCCGATAAGGCTGAACGGCAGCGTTATCTGGATGAGATCTGGCATCCGTACCATCGCACATTGCAGGACTGCCTGAGCGACATCAAGGCACGGCATGAATATGCGCTGTTGCTGGACGCCCATTCCATCGCCTCGGTTATTCCGCGGCTGTTCGAAGGCACCTTGCCTGATTTGAATTTCGGCACCAACGACGGACTGAGCTGCGCGCCGTCGCTGGGCGAGACGCTGGCCGCGTTTTGCCGGCAACAGCCGTTTAGCCATGTGATAAACGGCCGCTTTAAGGGAGGGTATATTACCCGCGCCTACGGCCAGCCGCATGCCCGCCAGCATGCGGTACAGCTGGAACTGGCCCAGTGCAACTATATGAGCGAACAGCCGCCGTTCGACTACCTGGAAGCGCGCGCGGCCCAGCTACAGCAGGCGCTGCGCGCGCTGGTCGCCATGTTGTTGACCTGGGGCCAGCAGCCGCGCTAGCCTCATCGCCCAGGCGACCGGATACCCGCCGGCGCGGGGTGATCAGTCCTCGGGAGCAAAACAACCGGCGTATTCGCAGCAACTGCCGCAGCTTGGGGAGCGGCAGGTCGACTCGCCGGTCTGCGCCAGGCAAACCTGGCGATAAAAAAACTTTTTCCAGCGCATGTTGCCGGCGTTGATCGCCACCAGCGCGGGAAAACAGGCCTGCATCAGTTCCCGCAGTTCGCCGCGCGACGCCAGCCCAAGATCCTGCCATAAATGATTAAACCCCATCGACGCGACGGCGATCAGTTGGTGCAGCGGCGCGGCGTCGGCGGCCATATATTGCGCCAGCCAGTCGGCAAGCGCGCGGCATTCCTGCTGCCGGCCGCGCGCGAGCAGGGCAAGCAGCGCGTCCTGCTGTTGCAAGACCGCCGAGCGCGGATCGGACTCCAGTCGCACCCGCCGCGCCAGTTCCTGGTACTGCGCCGGCGACAACCCCATGAGGGCGGGGAAACGCGCGCCGCCCGCCAGATGATTGGCCAGCAGCCGGCGCAGCCAGATGTCCACCGGCGCGTTAGGCATGATGTTCGCGGAACACGAGCACATCAGGCCACCCCTTTGATGGCCGGATCCGCGCCGGCCGCGCCGCTCGCCGCCTTGTTGCGCCGCTGCCACCACTGGCCGAGCGTGGCGGCAACCGGTTGCCAGGCACCGCCGACGCAAGGTTCTATGCCCGCCTGCTCCAGGCGCTGCCAGGGGCCCAAGCCGATACGGGCGCAAAATACCGCCGCCATGTCCGCCAGCAGATCAACCACCTCGCCCAGGCGCTGTTCCGTTGCGCGTTCATCCTCATCGCAGTCGGTGGCGCCGCGACAAAACGGTGGGGTAAACCGCTCGCCGATGGGGATGACGCCCGCGGCGGACAGGCTGTAAATCTGGAAACGCCGCGCATGGCCGAAATGTTCATCGATAGCCGCCCCTTGCGTGGTCGCCACCGCCACCAGGCAGGCGGCGTCGGAGGCCGATTCCCCCTGCGAGGCGATGCCGGCCTGGATCTGCGCCCGCCGGCGCAGTACCGGCAGGTAGGATCCGGCATCCCTGGGGATGGCCGACAGCGGGAAATTCTGGCTGCGATCTTCCCCCAGCATGCCGATGGCATCGGCGCGGCACTGCTGGCAATGCGACATTTGCCGCATGGACCCGCCGCAAAACCGGCGCACCTCGTCCACCTGCGCGGCGGTGGGCTCCGCCTGACCGCGCAGGCCGAATACCGTGCCATGCTCCGGCCGCGAAATCAGCGGCATAACGTTATGTAAAAAGGCGCCCCACTGGCGCGCCTTTTCGCTGACCGCCGGTAAATGCCGATCGTTAATGCCCGGGATCAGCACCGAATTGATTTTCACCAGCACGCCCCGCGCGGTTAGGCGGCGGATACCCTCCTGCTGGCGTTCCAGCAGCAGCGCCGCCGCCTCCCGCCCCTCCAGCCGCTCGCCGTCAAACCAGAGCCAGGGATAAATGCGCGCCGCGATATCCGCGTCCAGCGCATTGACCGTAACGGTCACATGATCCACGCCGATATCCACCAGCCGGTCGACCACCTCCGGCAACCCCAGGCCGTTGGTGGACAGGCACAGTTTCATATCCGGCAGCGCCAGCCTCAGGCCCTCGAGGGTATTGAAGGTGCGGGCGATATTCGCCAGCGGATCGCCGGGACCGGCGATGCCAATCACCGCCAACTGGGGCAGCGCCGCCGCCACATGGCGCGCCTTGGCAATCGCCTGGGCGGGAGAGAGCACCTCGGAGACCACCCCTGGCCGGGATTCATTGCTACAGTCGTATTTGCGGTTGCAATAATGGCATTGCAGATTGCAGGCCGGCGCCACCGCCAGGTGCATACGGGCGTAGCGGTGATGGGCCAAACGCGAATAGCAGGGATGCTGCGCCACTTTATCCGCCTGAAGCGGCGTCAGGGAAGCGCCGGGGCCGGAAGAGCCGCAGCCGCCGGATGGGGACTGACAAGTTGCCATGAAAACCGCCTTATGCAAAACCACATGATCGGGTTGTTGCAATCGCCATGCCCGGATGGATGGGGCCATAAAGAGCCTGTTTTAACAGGTATTATTTCCCAATTCGCCATAACGCGCCCGGCGCATGACAACAGGCGGTGCCGACATTGTCTTAAAACCGACAATACGCCGGATGCGTCACGGCAAGCCCGGCGGGGTCGTCTGGTCGTCCCGTCCGGCCAGGCGGTAGAGCGTAAAGGCGTTATCGTCGGCCGGCCGTCCGCCGCGCCATAGGGGCAGCCATTGGCGTCCGGTTTTTTTCTCCGGCCGGGCGATGCTGTCCTGCACCAGCAGCAGCGCGCATGACCGCGCGGCCGGATTTTTAGTGACACCGTCACCTTGCCCGGAATGGCCGGCATAAATACGCCGCCCCGCCGTGCCGGTAACATATTGCAGCATCGCCAGCTCCGATTCGCCCATCCCGTCGGTGGCCAGGCAGCCGGACGCGCCCACCCAATTTCGCAGCGGCGAAAAGGCGTCCTTATAGCTGCGCGCCGCGTCAATCCAGGGCATCAACAGGACAAAGGCCACTCCCCACACCGTGGCAAGACCTGACGTCCACGCCAAAAGCGGGCCGACGCCGCAACGGGCGCGCGCGATCATCCACCACAGCGCCATCAGCCCGCCGGCGGCGATCGCCGCCCACGGCTCGCGGCGCAGCGCGAAAGGCAATGGGAAAACCTGGTCGACCCCTGGCCACAGACCGCGTAGTAGCGCCGGTTCGGTTCCTTTCACCAGCGCGTACCAGGTGCTGACGATAACCACCAGCGCCGCGCAGAACAGCCCGTCCAGCGTGCGTCTCGCGATGATCCATCCTTTGCCGTCGCGGCGCTCAAGACCGGCCGCCGCAGGCAGGGCCAGCAATGCCAGGGCCGGATATACCGGCATCAGATAAATATCGCGCATCGCCCCCGACGCACACAGCGTCACCACCGAGACGGCGGTGAACAGCACCGTCACGCCGTAAGCGGGCCTGAACGACCGCCAGGCCGATAGCCCGTTCCCTTCGCTGCCTCCCACGGCGCGCGCCGGGAGAGCCTGAGGCATCCGCGCCGCGCCATGGCGTAAGCGGTGTGGCGCCAATCCAGGGCCCAGGCGACGCCGCGCCGAGCGCATCAAGACGCCGCACAGGCCCGCCAGCACGATTATCGAGGCGGGAGCGCCGTTCACCAGCAATGCCCTGACTCTGTCCTGAAAGGGATTATCATGGCCGCCAAGCGCTGTGGCGCCGATAAAGCGCCCGATATTGTTCGTCCAAAACCACTCGTTGAACAAATCCGGCTCGACACGATATAAGGCCCAGGGCCAGGGCAACGCAAAGGGCAGCGCCGCCGCCAGCGCGCCCAGCCAAAAGCGCCTGCCCGCGCCCAGGTAAAACCCGGGCACCAGCGCCAAGCACAACAGCAGGGTCAGCCCGGCGATACCCGGCACCAGCAGCCCTTTGGACAAAAACGCCACGCCCGTTCCCAGCCCGAACAACAGGCCATGACGAAAGGCACGCCCCACCGGGGGAGGAACCCCACGCCGTGGGCACGCCAGCACCAGCGCGGCCAGCGCCAGCGCCGCGCCCGCCATTTGCCCGAGATCGGCGGTAAATTTATGGGCGTGCTCGGCCAGCCCCACGGTGCCGGCCAGCAGGCAAAGCGCCGTCAGATGCCAGTCGCGCCGCGAGGGAATGCCCGGCGCCCCTTGCCCTGGATGAAGGGTTTCGTCATACAACCGCGCCGCCGCCAGGCAATAGGCGCAACACGTCAGGACCAGGCAAAGCAACACCGCCAGCCGGCAAGACTCATGCGGCGGCAGCCACGGCATCAGCCTGGCGCACAGCGCCCCAAGCCAGAACATCAGCGGTGGTTTTTCCAGGAAAGGATCCCCGCCGACGTGGGGCACCAGCCACTGCCCGTGGGCCAGGATATTCCAGACGATGCTGAACGAATAAGGTTCGTCCGCCTTCCAGGGAAAACGCCCGAAGGTGCCCAGCAAAACATAGGCGGTCATCAACAGATAAGCGCAGCGGCGCACCAGGGTCCGGCCGCCTGCCCGTTCGCCGGCGCCGGGGCGCTGTGCATTGTCGGCAGGCCCAACAAATCGCGCCGCACGGCACGGACGGTATTTCAGCCTGTTTAACAGCATGTTGCGTTTATTCCCCAGTAATGCAAATAAGCATAATTGCAAGTGTAACTAATTGAACATTATCATTTTTATGATAAAAAAACGGTTGCGCATCATGCCACTTTTCCCGCCCGGTTGCCAAGCCGGAAACGTCTTTTTATGCGCGCCCGTCGCGCGGCGGCGACAGCGCGGGATCCTGGACGACCGGGCCGGTCCCGGGGCAAGCGGCCTTTCGGCGCGCGATGTGTTATCTTAAGCGCCGGAAAAGCCGGTTGACCCATGACGGCTTATGGATGGACACGAGGTGGTGGAAACCATGATGGAAAAAAAGAAGACCTTCCCGCAGCAGAAAAATCACCTGCATCCGCGCAACCGTCATCGTTCACGCTATGATTTCACCGCGTTGATAGCCTGTCTCCCTGCGCTGGAACCCTTTGTCAAACCCAACGCCTGGGATGATATTTCGGTTGATTTCGCCGATCCCAATGCGGTGAAAATGCTTAACCGCGCGCTGCTCAAGCTGTATTACGGCATCGAGCATTGGGATATTCCGGCCAATTATCTCTGCCCGCCGATCCCGGGCCGGGCAGACTACCTGCATTACCTGGCGGATCTGCTGGCGGAATGCAACGGCGGCGAGATTCCCACCGGCAAAGGCGTGGCCGTGCTGGATATCGGTATCGGCGCCAACTGTATTTATCCCATTATCGGCCAGCGCGAATACGGCTGGCGCTTTACCGGCACGGAAAACGACCCGCTGTCGCTGAACGCAGCAAAAATGATCGTGACCATGAACCCTTCGCTTAAAAACAGCGTGCGCCTGCGTCAGCAAAAAGACGGTAGCGCCATTCTTGACGGCATGATAGGTATCGCCGAACGATTTGACGCCACCTTGTGCAATCCGCCGTTCCATGCCTCGCAGGAAGAAGCGGATGCCAGCACGCGGCGTAAATTGCATAAGCTGGGTAAAGGCGAGGTGACCGCCAAGCCGGTGCAAAACTTCGGCGGCAAAGGCAGTGAGCTGTGGTGCGAAGGCGGAGAGCTGGCGTTTGTCGGTAAAATGGTGGCCGAGAGCGTCGGCAAAAGCAAAAACTGCCTCTGGTTTACCTCGCTGGTGTCCAGGCATACCACGCTGCCGCCGCTGTATGAGGCGTTAAAGCACGCCAACGCCGCCGACGTGCGTACCGTGGAAATGGCCCAGGGGCAGAAAATCAGCCGCTTTATCGCCTGGACCTTCCATGACCAGGAACAGCGCGCGCTGTGGGCCGCCGAACGCTGGCAAGCCCGCAAATAGCGTAAAGCGGTTAGGCAAAGATATCGCCCCCGGCCTACAAACGGTGCATATTGATATTTAAAATCTGGATGCGGTATGCCACCTGGCGCGGGGTCATGCCCAGCAGCCGCGCGGCTTTGGCCTGCACCCAGCCGGATTTTTCCAGCGCGGCGATAAGCCGTTGCCGATCGTCCATATCGCCGTCGCCCGCCGCGTCGCCAAGCGCCGTTGGCGCCGGACCGCGCGGCATTCCCGCCGGCGCCATGGACGATGCCTCGCTGTGATTGAACAGGATCACGTCGCGATCGATAAGCCCCTCCTCCGACATCACCGACGCCCGCTCCAGGCAGTTTTCCAGCTCGCGCACATTGCCCGGCCAGCCATATCCCATCAGCAGGCGCAGCGCGCCGTCGCTGATGCGCAGATTGCGCCCCTGCTTTGCCGCCAGCTTGGCGATCAGGAACTGGGCCAGCCCGACGATATCGTCCTGGCGCTCGCGCAGGGGCGGCAGATTGATAGGCATTACGTTAAGCCGGTAATAGAGATCCTCGCGAAAACGCCCGGCGCGCACCTCCTCCTCCAGATTGCGGTTGGTGGCGGCGATGATGCGCACGTTGACCTTAATGGTGGTATCGCCGCCCACGCGCTCCATTTCGCCCTCCTGCAGGATGCGCAGCAGCTTGGTCTGGAACGACGGGCTGCTCTCGCCGATTTCATCCAGGAACAGCGTGCCGCCGTCGGCCAGCTCGAACCGGCCTTTGCGCTGGCGCACCGCGCCGGTAAAAGCGCCTTTTTCATGGCCGAACAGTTCGCTTTCCAGCAGGTTGTCGGGCAGCGCCGCGCAGTTAAACTTAACGAACGGTTCGATGGTACGCGGTGAGTTGTAATGGATGGCATTGGCAATCAGCTCCTTGCCGGTGCCGCTTTCGCCGCGCACCAGCACGGTGGTGTCCCATTTCGCCACCTGGCGGATGACGTCGAAAATCTGGCGCATCGGCTGGCTGTTGCCGACCATATTGTCAAAGCCATACTGATGTTTAACCTTGCGCCGCAGGGTATCGCGCTCCTGGCGCAGGGCCTCGGTCTCAACGCTCATATGGCCGACCAGCCGCACGGTCTGGCAAATCAGGTTAGCCACCATTTCCAGAAAACGGGTGCTGGCCGGCAGCCGGTCCTCATGCAGTTCCATCGGCTGCGCCGCCAGCACCCCCAGCGGCACGCCGTCAGGCCCCGGGATCGGCACGCAGATAAACGGCAGGCCGTAATCATACAGGTTCAGCCGGTCGAGAAAGCGCGGGTCGTCGGACACGCGCGGCAGCACCAGCGAACGCTGCTGGCTCATCACCGTGCCCAGAATGCCTTCGCCGATGCGATAACGTACATTCTTGCACCCCTTCACCACCTCGGTATCGGCGCCGTACAATGCTTCGATAAACAGGGCGCTGCGGGATTTGTCAAACAGGCATACCATGCCGTATTGCATATAGGCGTGTTCATACAACGCCTGGATCATGGCCTCCAGTGTCTGGCCCAAATCAAGCGAGCGGCTGAGCGCCACGCTGATTTTATGCAGCGCGGTAAACTGCTGGGAAAGGTCAAAACGCCGTGAAGCCTGCGTGGGCGTGGGTAACTGGCTCATTTTGATTCTCCTGTCGTGACCGGACGCCGGAGCTGCATGGCGGGCAGCGGCAGGCGCAGGGTTAACAAGGTCCCACCCTCCGCCTGGATATGAAGATCAATCATGCCCTGATGGTTGCCGATCAGGGTTTGTATCAGCCGCAGCTCCATGCCGTGCCCCGGCTGGGTGAAGGTTTGCGCCGGCGCGGCGTGATGTACCGGTTGCAGGGACAAATTGTCCCTTAACGCGAAAAAGATCGCGTTATCCTGCGCGTAGGCATGCAGGGTAATGAAAAGCGGCGTGGCGGGACGTTCATTAGCCAGAATCAGGCAGCGATCGAGCCACAGGCTTAATGACGCTAAAATCTGGTGGCGCTGGCCGAAGCCCAGCAACAGCTGCGGCTCGCATCGCCACTGCAGTTCGCCCAGTGAGCGAATGCGCGGCCGGTAAAGATCGGCTAAATCCTGCAACAGTTCGCCCACCGACCAGAAATCGCTCTCCTCTTGTTCCAGCGAAGGCCGGCAGGCCTGCAACCGGGCCAGCGCCTGCTGCCCTTCCTGCCAGGCCGCATCAAGTCCGGGGTGCGTCAAGCCTTCGGGACTCAGTCGGCGCGCGGCGGCCAGCATATTCAACGGACCGCTTAACTGTACCATCGCCGCGTCCAGGGATTCGCGGATCGCCGCCAGCAGCTTGCCGGAAACCAATTTCTGTTTAAGCTGTTCCAGCCGCTGCTGCGCGCGCTGTCGCTGTTGCTCGCTGTCATCGATCAGGGTCACCAGGGTACGTGGCGGCGCGACGTCGGAGAAATAACGGCTGACCTCTTCATTCACTTCCGCAAGCGGCCAGATGCTTAGGCCGAATACCCGCGCCGCGCCGCCGATTTGCAAGGTAACGCGCGCGCCAG
Organism: Acerihabitans sp.; assembly: GCF_036398755.1. NCBI lineage: Bacteria > Pseudomonadati > Pseudomonadota > Gammaproteobacteria > Enterobacterales > Pectobacteriaceae > Acerihabitans > Acerihabitans sp. The sequence goes on from NZ_DASWOM010000123.1 coordinate 59,734, forward strand.
ACGCCAGCCGCGCCTTGTTGGCCGGATAGCCCAGCTCCGCCAGCAGTTCCCGTCCGCCGTAGTCGGCGCACAGGGTTTTATACGCCAGGTTGTCCATCACGATATGGTCATGCTCGTCCAGCACCACCACCGGCGCAGGCACGTTGTTCAATACCGCGGCTATCAGGGACATCTGGTTGCGCAGGCGCTGCATCAGGGCGTAACTGTCGGAGATGTCCTTATGCATGCCGAGGAAGTGTTCGATGCGGCCGTCGGCGCTGAAAACGGCCGAAATGCTGACCTCGGCCAGGTAAAGGCTACCGTTCTTGCGCTGGTTGATTAACTGCCCGACCCAGGGCAGGCCCTGGGTGATGGCGCTCCACATTTCCTGGTAATGTTTTTTCGGCGTCTGGCGGCTGGCCAGTATGTTGTGGTTCACGCCGGTCAGTTCAGATTCGCCGTAACCGGTCAACTGCCGGAACGCCAGATTGGTATAAACGATGCGCGCGCGCGGGTCGGTTATCGAGATGGCTACCGACGACTGCTCAACCGCCGTATAAAACAGCCCGGGATGCAAGGTTGCGGACACCGCGGCAGGGACGGTTTGTTCCATCAGCGAAGCATCGTCAAATAAAGGAATACGCATATCAACTCCTGCGGACGGGATAAAATCAGGCTGTGCGATTCACGACAATTTGTCTGATCACCCGACAGGATGGCATGAACCGCTGTAACCCTATAATTTGTGCAAGATTAGTACCGAAAGTTTAAAAACCGCTGGAAACCTTGATCTGAACAGGGGTTTTAGGGCCGCAAACGCCGTTTTCGCCCGCCGCCGCCGCCCCGGCTGGCCCCGGCCGACGGCGGCGCGCGCCGTAATGATCCCTGCGCTGCACTTAATTTGCCCATTTTTTATCCAGCACGGGTTGGCACAGCTTTCGCAATAACCCCCTATAAAAAGGTGATGTTCCGTCGGGGATGCGAATGAAAGAAATATTGTTGATAGTGCTGGCCAACGGCCTGGTGAATAACATCGTGCTCGCGCGCTTTCTCGGCCTGTGCTCCTTTATGGGCGTTACCAATAAAGTGGATTCGGCGTTGGGCATGTCGATGGCGACCACCTTTGTCATCACCCTGTCGGCGGGTCTGGGGTGGGTTATCTATCACTGGATCCTGGTGCCGCTGGGTATGGAATATCTGCGGCTGCTGTCGCTGATTATGGTGATTGCCTCGCTGGTACAGCTGCTGGAGCTGTTTCTCGCCAAGCAAAGCCCGGCGCTATACCGCACCCTGGGCATCTTCCTGCCGCTGATTACCACCAACTGCGCGGTATTGGGCGTGGCGCTGCTGGTGCTGGACGATAATCTGAGTTTCCTCCATAGCCTGGTGTTCGGCTTCAGTTCGTCGCTGGGTTATTCACTGGTGATGGTCATTTTTTCCGGCCTGCGCGAGCGCCAGGACAACGCGTCGCCGCCGCAGGCGTTTCGCGGCGCGCCGATCAATTTTATTACCGCCGGCATTCTGGCGCTGGCGTTTACCGGCTTCGCCGGGCTGGCCGGATAAGGAGTCACCCATGGACAGTATTTTACCGGTGCTGGCGGTGCCCGCCATCGGCACCCTGATAGGTTACCTGCTGGGCTATGCCGCCCTCTATTTCAAGGTGGACAAGGATCCGCGCATTGAAGCGGTGGTCGCCCTGCTGCCCAACGGCCAGTGCGGCCAGTGCGGCTTCCCCGGCTGTGTCCAGGCGGCCGGCGCCATGGCGCGCGGCGAAGCGCCGGTGGACGCCTGTACGCCGGGCGGCGCGGCGCTGGCGAAACGCATCGCCGAGCTGCTCGATCTGCCGCCGCGGGACGTCGGGGAAAGCCTGCCCCAGGTGGCGGTTATCAACGCCCAGGACTGCGACGGCTGCGGGCGCTGCCAGAAGAAGTGTAATTTTGACGCCATTATCGGCGCGGCCCGGCAACAGCACGGCATCCTGGGTGATGATTGCACCGGCTGCGCCGCCTGTATCGCCTTGTGTCCGCGGCGGGCTATTTCGCTGCAAAACGACCCGCAGCTCACCCCGTCGGCCGCGAAACCCCGTTTCGACGTCCGGGAGGCATCCTATGTTTAGCGCCAGGTTAAAACCGCACGGCGGCATCCGCCCCTACAGCCACAAATCATTAACCCGCGATATCGCCATCCGGCCGCTGGCGTCCATGCCGCGCCAGCTGGTGATTCCGCTGCGCCAGCATACCGGTCCGGCGGCGGTGCCGCTGGTGACCGTTGGTGACAACGTCACTGCCGGTCAGCGGATCGCCGAGGCGCGCGAGCGCATGTCGGCGCCAGTGCACAGCGCCCTGGCCGGCGTGGTTACCCAGGTTATGGCCGGCGAACTGGGCGCCATTACCGTCAGGGTGTCCGCCGACCAGCCGGCGGCGCCCCGCCTGATGGCCGCCGCGGGGCTGGACGGGATACAGTCCATGCTGTCGCTGATTGAGCAGGCGGGTATCGTCGGCATGGGCGGCGCCATGTTTCCCGCCGCTGATAAAATCCGCATGAGCCTGCGCTATCCCATTGAAACCCTGATTGTCAACGGCGGCGAATGCGAGCCTTATCTCACCACCGACGATCGGCTGATGCGCGAGCAGGCCGAATTTATCATCGGCGGCATTCGCTACCTGCGGGAGATTACCCGCGCCAGACGGGTTTATATCGGCATCGAGGATAACAAAACCGAGGCCATCGCCCGCCTCGACGCGCTATGCCGGCTGGAAGACGGTATCGAGGTGGTGATTTTACCGTCGCTCTACCCCATCGGCTCGGCCAAACAAATGATAGAAGCGGTGACCGGCCGCCAGATCCCGCAAAATCGCCGCTCCACCGAGATGGGCGTGCTGGTGCAGAATGTCGGCACCTGCATCGCCATCTTCCACGCCATCCGTTTCGGCAAGCCGGTTACCCACCGGGTCATTACCGTCAGCGGCCGCGCCATTGAACAGCCGGCCAACCTGCTGGTGCCGGTCGGCACGACGATTAAGGAGATTATCGGCCAGTGCGGCGGGCTGAAGTCACCGCCGGCGCGCATGGTGCTCGGCGGACCGATGATGGGCCGGGCGGTGGATTCCCTGGATACGCCGATCACCAAAGGCACCAGCGGGCTGTTGCTGCTTAACGGCGATGAGCTGCCGCAAACCCGGCCCAGCGCCTGCCTGCGCTGCGGCCGTTGCCTGGACGCCTGCCCGATGAGCCTGGCGCCGCAGGCCATATTCGCCGAGCTGAAAAACGACGGTTTCGCCAAGGCCCGGCGGCAGGGGCTGAACGCCTGCCTGCTGTGCGGCTCCTGTGCCTATGTCTGTCCGGCGGCGCTGCCGCTGACGCAGTTTTTTGATTGGGGCCAGCAGCAGTTGAGGCTTATATCACGCCAGGAAGACAAACTGACGCGCACCCGCGCCAACAGCGCCAAACGCCAGCAACGACTGGCGCGGGAGGCGGCCGAAAAAGCGGCCGCCCTGGCGGCGAAACCCGCGCGCCGTTCCAGGCGCGCCGCGCCGCCCTCGGAGGAAACGCCATGTTAAGCGCGCCCCACGCCCACCAGGGCCTCAGCGTCGATCGGCTGATGTACCGGGTCAATATTTCCCTGTGTCCGGTGGCGATCCTGGCCTTTTTGCAGTTTGGCGCCCAATCGGTCCTGCTGATATTTTGCTGCCTGCTCACGGCGCTTGTCTGCGAAGTCCTGTGCCTGAAGCTCAATCCGGCGGCGCTTGGACATACCTTCGACGGCGCCGCCATCCTCACGGCGCTTATCCTGGCGCTGAGCCTGCCGCCGCATGCGCCGCTCTGGCTGGGCGCTTTCGGCAGCGCGGTGGCGATTATCTTCGGCAAACATATCTACGGCGGCCTGGGGCAGAACCTGTTCAATCCTGCCATGCTGGCGCGGGTGGTGTTGCTGATTGCCTTCCCGGTGGAGATGACCCGCTGGGTAAGCCCGGCGGCGTTCTACAACGGCGACTTTTATCGCCTGGGCGTGGACGGCATCTCCGGCGCCACCTTGCTGGGCGGCTTTAAGGAGAGCGGGCACGCGCCGGCGCAACTGCTGTCCGATGTCCTGGGCAACCACAGCGGCAGCCTGGGCGAAACCTCTTCTCTCCTGCTGCTGCTGGGCGGTCTGTGGCTGATGCAGCAGCGCGTGTTCAGTTGGCATATCCCACTGGCCACGCTGTCCGGCTGTTTAATTCCGGGCCTTATCCACTGGCTGATTGCGCCGGCGGGCATTGTTCCGCCCCTGGCCCAGCTCACCAGCGGCGGGCTGCTGCTCGGGGCGTTTTATATCCTGACCGATCCGGTCACCGGCCCTGGCAGCGTGCGCGGGCGCCTGATCTACGGCCTACTGGCGGGATTTCTCACCTATTGCATCCGCGCCTTCGGTAACTTTCCCGAGGGCATGGCCTTCGCCGTGCTGCTGGTTAACGCGGTCACGCCGCTGATTGACAATTATACCCAGCCCAAAGCCTACGGCTACGTCGGCGGCAAGGAGAAATCATCATGAGCGTTAGCCTGCGCCAGACGGCGGCAACGTATCTGCCGACGCGTGAAAGCCCGATTACCCAGGGGTTTTTACTCGGTTCCTTTACCCTGATTGTCTGTTTGCTGGTGGCCGGCTGCTGGTGGCTGACCCATCGGCAAATCGTGCAGCGCGAGAAGGAGGATACCCAAAACATGCTGTCGCAGGTGTTCCCCGCCGGTCATTACGACAACGCATTGGCGGACGCGCAGCGAAGCCTGGTTATCGACGGCCGGACGGTGAGCTTTTTCCGCGCCAGCCTCAACGGGCAACCCAGCGGCATCGTCATGACCAGCGAAACCCAGGGCTACGGCGGCCCTATCCAACTGCTGACCGGCATTGACGCCAAGGGCGTCATCACCGGCGTCAGGGTGATAAGCCACAAGGAAACCCCGGGCCTGGGCGACGCCATCGAGCTCGGCCATAGCCCGTGGATCCGCAGCTTTGACGGCAAGTCGCTGACTAATCTTACCGAGCAGCAGTGGCATGTCAAAAAAGACGGCGGCCGGTTTGACGCCTTTACCGGCGCCACCATCACGCCGCGCGCCGTGGTCAGGGGAGTGCATGAAAACCTGGTGCTGTATCGGGAAAAACAGGCGGAATTCTTGAGCGGCCAAGGCGCGCCGGAAAACGGGGGACCCAATAATGAGTGAAAACAGCCAGCCGCAGCTGCGGGATATTATGAAATCCGGCGTGTGGACCAATAACGTCACCTTTGTGCAGATCCTCGGGCTGTGCCCGCTGATGGCCATTACCACCACCGCCACCAATGGCCTTGGCCTGGGGCTGATGACCGCCATGGTGCTGGCCTGCTCGAATTTTATCGTGTCGGCGTTGCGCAAGGTCACGCCCAACCAGATCCGTATTCCGGTCTATATCTCCATTATCGCCTCGCTGGTGACCATTCTCGACCTGACCATGAACGCCTGGATGCATGATTTGCATAAGGTGATGGGGCTGTTTATTCCGCTGATCGTCGCCAACTGCGCCCTGCTTGGCCGGGCGGAGGCGTTTGCCGCCCATAACAAAATCTTGCCGGCGGCGCTGGACGGCCTGGCCACCGGACTGGGGTTTACCCTCGGCCTGACCAGCGTCGGCGCGGTGCGCGAGATCCTCGGCAGCGGCACGCTGTTCAGCGGCGCGGCCCTGCTGCTCGGTCCCCATTTTCATTTTCTCGAACTGCATCTGCTGCCCGGCTACCGGGGCTTTTTGCTGATGCTGCTGCCGCCCGGCGGGTTTGTGGTGATGGGCATGCTGCTCGGCGGCATTCGGCTGGTAAAACGGCTGACCAGCCGGGAAAGCGCGTCGCTTAAGCTTGCCCGTCAACCCACCGGAGGCTGTCATTGATGAAATTTTCCGTGGTGCACGTTAACGGCGCGCGGGGACGCTGTATTGAAATGAAGCTGGACGCGCCGGTAACGGTACGCCAGGCCATCCTGGCCTCGCCGCTGCCGCAGTTGTTTCCTTATCTCGATCCGGATACGCACCGCATCGGCATCTACGGCCGGCTGTGCCCGCCGGATACGCAGGTCGGCGAAGGCGATCGGGTGGAGATTTATTTACCGGCGACGCGCCGCGCCGGCGATGATGAAGATGAGCAGGACTAACGAAGTCCGGGATCATCCCCCGGTTCAAGGCACGGTCTCCGCCCAGGGCACGCTCCCGGCAGGGCGGCGGCGGACCGCGGGTAATCCGGCATGACGCGCCGGCGGGCGGGCCAGCCAGCCAGCCAGCCAGCCAGCCAGGGTATTTTTTGACAAGGTTAACAATTGGGGAACATTCGTATGGCTAAGATCGGCATTTTTTTTGGTACCGACACCGGCAAAACCCGCAAGATCGCCAAGCTGATCCATCAGCAGTTTGACGGCGAAGCGGACGAACCGAAAAACATCAACCGCGCCACCCTCGAGGATCTGCTCGCCTACCCGATACTGATCCTCGGCACGCCGACGCTTGCCGACGGCCAGTTGCCGGGCCTGGAGGCGGAATGCCAGAGCGAATCCTGGGCGGAATTCGCCGATACCCTGGCGCAGGCGGATTTAAGCGGCAAAACCGTGGCGCTGTTCGGTCTGGGCGACCAGGAGGCCTATCCGGATAATTTTGTCAGCGCCATGGGTGAACTTTACGATATCGTCTCGGACGCGGGCGCCAATGTCGTCGGCGCCTGGCCCCGGGAAGGGTATGTCTTCAGCGCGTCGGCGGCGCTTGACGGCGACGAATTCGTCGGACTGGCGCTGGACCAGGATAACCAGGCCGACCTGAGCGCCGAGCGGGTGGCAACCTGGGTCAGCCTGGTGAAAGCCGCGCTTTAACGCCGCCGGCGGGAGCCCGGCTATGCCGGGGTCGACCCGTCCAGCATCACCAGGGCGTCGTGCAGGATTTTCTCCACATCCATCATGCCGTAGTCAATGCTGCGGATAATGGCGACCGGCTTGGACGGCGAGTTGTAGATGCCGACGATTTCATTCAGTTTGTACTGAATATGCGGCCCCAGCAGCAGGCAGTCGTAGTCGGCGCAGGTATCGCCGATATGCTCCAGATCGACAAAGCTGACCTGGACAGGAAGGCCCTTGGCCGCGGCAAGGGCCTGCATTCTGCGGGCCAGCACCGACGAAGAAGTGCCGGAAACGCAGCATAAAAGGATTTTTTTCATGCTTAATGCTTAACCCTTAACTTTGTGAGGTTAAGCGTAGTATGCGCCGGCAACCGGGGAAAATTGTGGCTCATATCCCGAATTACACTTCGGGTTAATCCAGACTCACGCCCGCCGGGCGGCGTGTCGTAAGCTGCGTCCCGTATCCGCCTGATTCAGTAAAGCGTCTTTTTCAACCGGTCCGGCAAGGCCTGGTCGTAGGCGTCCCCATCAATGCCGGCGTTGGAAATATCTTTCAGCACCGCCCCAGCGCTGGGTAGCCTGTCGCGCGCGATTTGCGTGGCGGGATCCCACAGGCGCGAGCGGATGACGGCGCGACTGCATTGAAAGAACACGCTTTGCACCCTGATGCGCAGCACCGTTCGCGGCGGGTTGCCCGCCACGGCGAAACGCGCCAGCAGCGCCGGTTCGACGCTGATGTCGGCCGTGCCGTTGACCCGCAGCGTTTCGCCGATGCCCGGGATCAGGAATAATAACGCGACGCGCGGGTCCTCGACGATATTCCTGAGGCTGTCGATGCGGTTATTGCCGCGCCGGTCGGGCAAGAGCAGCGTGCGGCTGTCCTCGATATGAATAAATCCGGCCGGATCGCCGCGCGGCGACGCATCCAGGCCGCCGCTGCCCGCCGTTGCCAGCACCGCGAACGGCGCGGCTTCAATAAACGGCCGGTAGGCCGGGTGAATATAATCCGTTTCCTTGATTATCGAGGGAGGCGCTACCGCGCCGTACAACGCCTCCAGTTGTTCAGCCGTGGTGAGGCGAAAATCATCTTGTGGCATACGTTTCTCCTGCGGGATAATGCGGGCGCAGGGGTCGGGCATCATCCATAATCCGCCTGGCCCTGACCCTACGGGCAAATATAAACAGCACTTTGCCCTGGTTAGGGGCGACATCTTGGGGCGGCAGGCCCGCCCGGCGGTTTTCCGCCGCGCCCCGCCGCAGGATCGGATCTTCCGGGATCAGCAGGCGGTTAAGATAATCATTCACCTTCTGCCACATCTGTTGTCCCATACGGCCTCCTCCTGTCATTGAACCTTTCTTTTGCATACCACCCTACTTCCTGATTAGATGGTTGTTAATCGACTTTTGGCGACGAGCTATGTGAGAAAAAATCACAATGAGACGACGCATTCCTTCGCTGAACGCGCTCAAGGCCTTTGAAGCGGCCGGGCGGCTGGGACTGATGAAACTGGCGGCTGAGGAGCTGTGCGTCACGCACGGCGCCGTCAGCAGGCAGGTTAAACAGCTGGAAAACCGGCTTGGCGTCGCCTTGTTCGCCGGTCCGAAACATGCGCCGACGCTGACGGAGGCGGGATGCCGGCTGTTGCCGGCCTTAACCTCCGCCTTTGATCAGTTGGATCTGGCCGTACAGCAGATTGCGGATACCGATGAGGGCACGCTTGACGTTTCATGTCCCGGCACTTTTACCATGCGCTGGCTGATACCGCGCTTGCATCACTTTAACGCGCATCATCCCCGGGTCGAGGTACGCCTGAACTCGGCGGGCACCTCGGCGGATCCCATCAGGGATAATGTCGACGTGGCAATCAGAGTAGGCCGCGCGCCCTGGCCGCCGGGCGTCGACGTCATCTCTTTGTTCAGCGAGAAATTCGGCCCGGTCCATGCGCCGTCAGTCCGGCTTGTCGCCGGAAAGCCATGGCCGGCGGCGCTGTTGCACACGGTTTCCCGGCGCAGCGCCTGGTCTGACTGGAGCGCGCGTTCGGGTATCGCCGCGGCCGGTGAAGGCGCGGCCGAGTTCGAGCATTTTTATTTTATGCTGGAAGCGGCTATCGCGGGGCTGGGCGTATCGATATCCCCCTGGCCGCTGGTGGCGGAAGATGTGGCGTCGGGACGACTGATCGCCCCGTTCGGCTTTATCGACAGCGGTCTCGACTACGTGGCCCTGCGGCGCCGGAAGCAAAACCGCAAGGCCGACATTTTTTGCCGGTGGCTGGAAACCGCGGCGCAGGAGTATGTCGCAAGCATGCGATCCAGACCGCCGGAGGCGACACAGCCATAACGCCATGCCACGCGTGCCGCCTTTCCGGCGCATCGGGTCATCAGCTTGCCGGCCGGCTCGCCATAGCCTGCCGGCTTAGCGCGCCGCCGGAGGCGGCCGGTCGTCCCGCGCCAGCGATTCCAGCCACTGGCGCTGGTAATCCTGGCGCGCTTTGGCCCGGAGCCGGGTTTCAACGGCATTCATGGCTTCCTCCCGCGGGATCGGCGCTGCCGGGCGAATATCCCGGCAGTAGAGGATATGCAGTCCCATGGGGCTAGTGACAACGTCACTGATATGCCGCGCCGGCAGGTTAAACAGGATTTTATCAAGGGATGCATATAACAGGCCGCGACTGACCCAGCCCAGATTGCCGCCATCGAGCGCGGTGGGACATTCGGAATGGCGCTGCGCCAGCCTGGCGAAATCGCCCGCGTCGCGGCGCAGGCTCTGGTGCAGCACGGCGATGCGATGCGCCGCCCGATCCGGCTCGCAGCCCGGCTGATCCTCATCCACCGTCAATAAAATATGGCTGCATTCACGCTGCTCCGGACGCATGAATTTATCCCGATGGTCGGCGTACCATTGCGCCACTTCCACAGGCGTGGGCGCCGGCGCCTGCTGCGCCACGTGTTCGAGCACCTTGTCCAGCAGCACCTCATGCGTCATGGCCTGGTAAAGCCCCTTGGCGTCCAGTCCTATGGCCGCCAACTGCCGTGGCTGCAGCGCGGCATGGTCCAGGCGCTGATCGAGATCCGCCACCACCGCGCGGATATCGTTTTCGGTGGCGCGCAGGCCAAGCGGCGCGGCCCGCGCCACGATCCGGCTCTCCAGCAGCAGTTGGCGGGCATAGCGCGGCTCGAATTCCGCAAGCCTATCGGCGGTTAATAACCACGGCGGCGTGTTATACAGCGCCAACGCCAGTTTTAAACGGGAAAACACCTGCCATTTTTCCATTCGATTTTCCTGGGGGTCGATAGGTTTGCCCGCGTTGCGATGCGTGCCGCCGCGACGAAAGGCCGGGGCGTCGCTCAAGGTTCACAGACCCGGGGAACCAGCGCCATTTCGGGCACCCGGAACAACCGTCCCTCGAACAGCACCACATAGGCCATGGGCTGGACATCGCGGATTTCATCCATAATCTGCCCCACCTGTCCTTCCGTCACCACCGGCGAGCCGTTAATCCCCAGCGGCAGCGCGGCGCTGACCCAGTCGCCGAACTGGAACTGCCCGGCAATCCAGGGCGCCGAGCCTGAAATCAGCTCCTGCTCGCGGCAGCCGACGATGCGGTCCTCCTCGACAAAATGCACCTGGTAAATAATATTATCCTGTAAAAAGGTGCCCCATTCGCGCACGTAGCCGATACTGCCCTTGCGCACCAGCATGGCGCCCCGTTCTTGGCCGGGAAAGGTGCCGTCGTTGCGCAGCGAACGGATGACCCGCACCCGGTCGCCGAAATCATAGGTGGGTTTCAAGGATGCACCTCCGTTAATCCGCTCCAGGGAGTAAAGCAGCGTTTGTGGCGCTGGTAAACCGACAGCCCGGACCGCTCGGCCAGCCGTCCCTGGGCAAAGTGCCGATAGCTCTCGTCCAGCAGGCTTCTCGCCAGCGACCAGTACGCCCTGACGCGCCGCAGTTCTCCGGCGTCTCCCGGCGGCAAATCGGCCAGCGGCAGGCCGATTACCCCCGCCAGGCGTTGATGGAAATCATGCATGATATGCAGGCGTTTCGTGCGGATCACCGCCGGATCGCAGGGCAGTTCAAAATAGGCGAAAAACGCCTCGGCGGATTCAAGCTCATCGACGCCGGGTAATGTGCTAAACCACTCCATCCTATCCTCCCGCGCAACAGGCCAGGCCGAAATCCGGCCCGGGCAAACCGAATAATTCGGCGTAAAGACAGCGCAACCGCTCGTCGGAGGGGATTTGCTTCCACACCTCGGCGCGCGCGCGCAACGCATGCAGCAGTTGCTCCACCTGGCCGCCGGTAAGCGAATACCCCAGCTCGCCGTAAATACGGTCTATCGCGTGTCGTCCGGAATGCTTGCCCAGCACCAGCCGATGGCCGCGTCCCAGCCGCGCCGGGTCGATGCTTTGGTAGCAGGCGGGGTTTTTCAGCAATCCGGCCACGTGAATACCCGATTCATGGGTAAACACCTGCTCCCCGACCAGCGGCTGCTGGGGGTCAATCGAACGGCGCGCCGCCAGCGCGACCTGCGCGCAAAGACCGGGCAGGCTGTCGAGGCGGATACCGGTTTCGATATGCAGGCAGGCGTCCAGCGCCATGGCCACGCTTTCAAGCGCTGCGTTGCCCGCGCGCTCGCCCAGCCCAAGAACCGTGGTATTGACATGGGAGGCCCCGGCCCGCACCGCCGCCAGCGTATTGGCCGTCGCCAGCCCCAAATCGTTATGGGCGTGCATTTCGGTTTCGCCATGCCAGTGACACCGTAACGCGGCTATGCGATCAAAGGTGGTGAAGGGATCGAGCACGCCCAGGGTATCGGCAAAGCGCAGCCGCAGCGCGCCGGCGTCGGCGGCCACCAGGGCGATCTGGCGCAGTTCCTCGTCGCTGGCGCGCGAGGCGTCCTCGCAGCCGACGCTGACCTTAAGCCCCAGCGCCCGCGCGTAGCCGATATGGTCCGACAGCTGATGGGCCAGCTGCGGCCAGGTCATACGCAGCTTATAGTCGCGCATCGGCCCGGACGCCGGCAGCGAGATATCCACCCAGTCCAGCCCCAGATCGGCCGACAGGCGGATCTCCTGGCGGTTTAACCGGCACCACGACATCAGGGTGTGGCGCGGCAGCGCCCGGCGCACCAGCGCTATGCGCCGGCACTCCTCATCGCCCATCGCCGGCGTGCCGACCTCCAGCTCGCCGGCCCCGGCCCCGGCCAGCGCCAGGGCAATGGCCACCTTCTCCCCGGCGCTGAACGCCACGCCGGGGCTTTGCTCGCCGTCGCGAAGCGTCGTGTCGTTGACAACGATTGCGGTCATCGGCCTGATCTCCCCGGGTTAACCATAGGTCGGGGCGAAAGTGGCGTTTTCCGCCACCAGCGGACGATCGCCCTGCCAGTACGGCGATAAGGCGCGTAGCTGGGCAATAACCGGCGGCAGTTGCGCCAAGACGTATTCAATCTCTTTTTCACGGGTATAGCGGGATAGCGAAAAACGAATGGTGCCGTGGGCGGCGGTATAGGGAATGCCCATGGCGCGCATCACGTGGGACGGCTCCAGCGAGCCGGACGTACAGGCGCTGCCGCTGGAGGCGGCGATGCCGACATGGTTTAACAGCAGCAGAATGGCCTCGCCTTCGATATATTCAAAGGCGATGTTTACCGTGTTCGGCGTGCGCGGCTGATCGCCGCCCATCACCAGGGTATGGCGGATGGCGCTGAGAATGCCGTCCTGCAGACGGTCGCGCATCAGGGAAACCTGGCTGTCCATCATCGGCAGATGAATGTCCGCCAATTGCGCCGCCGCGCCCATGCCGACGATGCCGGCGATGTTTTCAGTGCCGGCGCGCCGTCCGCGTTCCTGGTGGCCGCCGCGCAGCAAGGGACGGAACCGGGTGCCGCGGCGCAGATACAGACAGCCGATGCCCTTGGGGCCATGGAACTTATGGCCCGAGCAGGACAGCATATCGATGGCGGTCGACCCGACGGCCACCGGCAGCTTGCCCACCGCCTGCACCGCGTCGCAATGGAAAAGTATGCCGTGCTCATGGGCCAGGTCCGCCATGGCGGCCACCGGATACACCACGCCGGTCTCGTTATTGGCCCACATGATGCTGACCAGCGCCACGCGGTCGCTGAGCGCCGCGCGATAGGCGGCCATATCCAGCGCCCCCGCGCCGTCCACCGGCAGGCGGTGAATGACATAACCCTGGCGCTCGAGATGTTCGCATACGGCAAGCGTCGCGGGATGCTCCACGATGCTGGTAATGATTTCCCGCCGTCCGGGGCAGGCTTCCACCGCCGATAAAATGGCGGTGGAGGTCGCCTCGGTGGCGCAGGAGGTGAAGATGACCTCGCTGTCGTGGCGCGCGCCGAGCAGGGTTGCCACCTGTTCCCGCGCCTTGGCAAGCGCAATGCCCGCGGGCTGGCCGAAATCATGGATGGAGGACGGGTTGCCGTAATGTTCGCTGAGAAACGGCATCATCGTTTCCAGGACCATCGGGTCCAGACGGGTAGTGGCGTTATTATCCAGATAAACAGCTTTCATCGGCGTACCTCATTCAACTTCACTGATGGAGACCGTGGCCGGATCGGCCACCACGTGCATAAACCGGCCCAGGCGTTCAATAAGCTTCTGCTGCAGCCAGGCCAGGGTCATATCGGTCATCATGCAGCCGCTGCAACTGCCGGACAGCGAAACGGTCACCTGTTTATCATCGACGCCGAGCAGACGCATATCGCCGCCATCGGCCTGGATATGCGGACGCAGGCCGGCAATCACCTCCTCGACCGCCAGCCAGTTTTCATCACGCGGCCGCGGTATGGGCGCGGCCAGGCCGTTGGCCCGCGCCGCCGGGCGGGCGTTCAGGATTTGTTCCAGGGTTTGCTCGATTTTTTCATGGCAGGAGGTACAGCCGCCGCCGGCCTTGGTGTAGTTGACCACATCCTCAAGGGTGGTCAGGCCGTTTTCCAGCACCGCGCGGCGGATATGGCCTTCGTCGACGCCGAAGCACTTGCAGATCAGCGCCCCTTCTTCGTGATCGGCGTCGGGCGCCTCCCCCCTGAACTGGGCGATGGCCGCGCGCAGCGCTTCCTGGCCCATCACCGAACAGTGCATCTTTTCCGGCGGCAGGCCGTCAAGGTAATCGGCTATCTGCTTATTGGTCAACTGCGCCGCCTCGGTCAGGGTACGGCCGATAATCAGTTCGGTCAGGGCCGAGGATGAGGCGATGGCGCTGCCGCAGCCGAAGGTCTGGAAACCCGCCTCTTCGATGATTTCCGTCACCGGGTCGACGCGCAGCATCAGGCGCAGCGCGTCGCCGCAGCTCAGCGAGCCGACGTCGCCTATCGCGTTCGCCTGTTCGACGACTTTGGCATTGCGCGGATGAAAAAAATGGTCTTTAACTTTTTCTGAATAGTTCCACATACATTTTTCTCCAGTTCACGGGGCGATGCTTTGCGATACCCCGGGTGAATGCCGTAGCTGACTTCCGGTTATGATGGGCAGGCCTGGTTGTCGCAGTGGCAGGCCGGCGCCTTAATCTCTATCCAGATGCCCTGATCCTGGTCCCGGGCGCCCGCCGTAAGCGTCGCGCCCTGTAAATAGGGCCAGTGCGCGATAGCCGCCAGCAAAGCCAGTCCCTGATAATCGACGCGGTACTCGTCTTCCCGTTGCGCCGCCCCCCATTCCAGGGTAACCCGCCAGCCCTGACAGGCGTCGCCTTCAAGCCGCAGACGCAGGCCGGCGCAGGGTTCGGCCAGTTGCCGGCGTAATAAAAGCAGGTGCTGCAAGGCTTGCGCTTCAATCTGAATCATGATGTCGCTCCGCAAGAGGGGTAGTTAATCATGAGCAAATGTGATGCCAGTCACATCTTTGTCATTAATTCAATAAGATAGCGTGCCGGCATGCATGAAAAACCCCGCACGTGTCGGGGTTGGTTGTCGGTTTTGTCAGGGAATTGACACAATCCAGCGCTACTCTTCCTCCCAGCGGCACTCCTGCTGGAAACGCTCGAAGCGCCCGGGATCGCGTTTTTCTTGATGACGCCGCACAATCGGCGCATCCCAGTTCCGCTGGATCTCCGTGAGCAAATGGTCAATGGCGGTGGTGGCCGGCACGCTTATCGCCCTAACCCCGATGCGCAGCAGTTGCCGGAACACGCTTTCCCCCACCGCCACGCAGTACAGGGAGAGGCAGCCATCCAGCGCGGCGATGCGGCATCCCAGCTTATCCAGGTCATGTCCCGGCTGGACGATAAACTCGGTAACCTGCAGCAGCGTCACCTGGTCGGGTTTGACGCCGTAAATCGCCAGACGGGGGGTGGATCCGAAATGCTGGTTGACCAGATGCAGGTCGGTGCTGGCGAACGCGACGCGCAGCGCCCAGTCGGAGCCGGTGGTGACGGTGAGATTGCGCTGGAAGTTATTCATAAGCCGGCGTCCTGCGCGGGTGAGACGGCGGGAAATTGTTGTTTGAGCGGCGAGTGGTATACCGGCTGATGATGATGGCGATGGCGCATCAGGTTGCCCAGTTCAAACAGGGTATCGCGGATGCCGGCGTAGCCCTGGCGGGTTCGGCGAAATTCGCCCAGGCGGTCGTAGAGGGGAAAGCCGGTGCGCACCAGCGGCATATCCAGACGCTCCGCCAGAGAGGCGGCGTGGGAATTGGCAATGATCATATCGGCGGGACTCGCGGCCAGCAAATCCGCCAGATCCTCCAGATCGCCGATAATAACCTTTTCCACCGGCAGCGCGGCCAGCCCGGGCTGGTTGACCGGCGCCACCGCGTTCACCACGCTCATGCCCTGGCTGACGGCGAAATCGCCCCAGCCGCGCAGCAGGTCCGCCTCGGCGGCCAACGCCATACGCCCGCCCTGGAGTTCGCCATGGCAATCGATCATCGCGTCCAGCAGTTGTCCGCGCTGCCGCTCAATCCAGGCCGGCACCTCGCGCCCGGATAGCCGGTGCAGTTGCCCGATAAAGTCATCCATCTGCGCCAGGGTCATCAGATGCGGCAAACGCACGCAGATGCCGCGTCCGCGCGGTTCCATCAGCGCGGCCACCCTGGCGAGCGAAACGCCTATCACAAACGTGGCGACGCTTTGGCCCAGTTGTTCCATCAGGCGCAGCGGCGTGCCGCCCTGGGTGAGCGAGCTGTAATCGCCCGCCGCCAGGTGTCCGTCCATGGATTGCGTCAGGTCCGGCAGGATCACAGGCTGCAGGCCGAACGCCTCGACATAACTGCGGATCAGTTCCTGATCGCCCGGGGTAAACATATGGCTTAGGAAAATATTCACCCGTTTGACGCGGATCCCCGCCGACGGCGCCGCCGGCACCCATTGCTGCACCACGCTTTCCAGCAGCGCGGCATAGCCGTTTTCCATCGAGCCGTAAAAATCCGGCGTGCTGACGGTCAGGATGCCGACCTGGCGGTACCTGGGGCGGCGTTCACGGAACAGCGCCACCGCCCGCGTCAGATCGCTGCCCTGGGCTTCCGACAGGCCGGTGCTGAGCAGGACGATAATGCGCGGCGTATTGCGCTCGCATAACGTTTCCAGCGCGGTGAAAATA
The DNA here is from genome assembly GCF_036398755.1 of Acerihabitans sp. Classification (NCBI taxonomy): domain Bacteria; kingdom Pseudomonadati; phylum Pseudomonadota; class Gammaproteobacteria; order Enterobacterales; family Pectobacteriaceae; genus Acerihabitans; species Acerihabitans sp. The sequence continues at coordinate 76,151 of NZ_DASWOM010000123.1, forward strand.
TTATCGTCGGCGCCCATGATAGTGGTGATGGGCTCCATGGCGGTGGATTGCAGCGGCACCGGCTCATGGAAATGCTGGATAAAAAATACCTTGGCGAAAGCGCTGCAGCCCTGGGCGCCGTGCACCAGCGGAATACAGCTTTCCAACCCCATCGCGGCCAGGATGGCCCCCAGCGGCTGGCCGCTTTTAATCGGGCTGGTGGCAAGCGGTTTTAGCGAACGGACAACCTGTGTCATGACCTTCTCCTCAGCCTTTTATCCGCCATGGCGCAGCCTGGTTCACCTGCGTCCATACCGGGCTTTCCAGCGTACGGCACACCGCCTCGGCCAGATTAACCATCCCGCTGTAGCCGGCGAAGGCCTCCTCGCGCTCCTGGTTGATATCCAGGAACGGCAGCCGGGCTTTATAGGCGGTGTACATATTCCTGCCGCCGGCAATCATCATGTCGGCGCGAAAACGATAGGCGGTATCCAGCAGCAGGCGCGGATTGCCTTCGTCAAGCATCAGCGCATCCTCGCCCATCAGCGCGCGGATGCGCGCCTTATCCTCCTCGGTGGATTTGCGCGTGCCGGTGGCCACCACCTCCAGCCCCAAATCCTGCAGCGCCGAGACCACCGACCAGGACTTCACGCCCCCCGTATACAGCAACACCCGTTTGCCGCGCAGCCGTTCGCGCCAGGGCGCAAGCCGCCGTTGGGTCGCCGCCTCTTCGCGCGCGATAAGCAGTTCGATGCGCTCGCTAAGATCAGGGTCGTCCAGCAACCGCGCCATCTGGCGCAGGGAGGCCGACATTTCGCGCATACCGTAGAAGCTGCCCTCGAACCAGGGCGTGTCGTAACGCTCCTCCAGCTTGCGCGCAACGTTAATCAGGGCGCGGGAGCAGACCAGCATATTGGCTTCGGCGCGGTGCATGGTCTGGATTTCAGCGAAACGGGCGTCGCCGGAGAGCGTGCACAACACCCGCACCCCCAGCTCATCAAGCAGCGGCAGCACCCGCCAGAATTCGCCGGCGATATTGTATTCGCCGATAAGGCAGATGTTATGGCCCCGGGCCTCCGGCACCGGATAATTCACCGGCCACGGCGCCGGCTCGCGCCGCCCCACCACCTGGCGCAGCATCACCTCGCCCGCGATGCGGTTGCCCAGGTTTTTGCTGCCGTAAAAGCCGGCGGCGTCGACGGCGACCACCGGTATGCCCGCCGCCGCCGAAGCCGCGCGGCAGACCGCCTCGATATCGTCGCCCTCCATGGCCGGCACGCAGGTATTATAAATAAACACCGCCGCGGGATGATAGCGCTCGGCGATATGCCTGACGGCATGGAACAGCCGGCGTTCGCCGCGCCCCATAATCACATCCTGCTCGCTTAAATCGGTGGTGAAACCCAGCCGGTTAAGCGCCGGTCCCGAACTGCGGCTGCCGCGGTTATCCCAGGAGCCGCCGGCGCAGCCAATCGGGCCGTGCACCAGGTGCGCCACATCCGCTACCGGCAGCAGCGTAATCTGCGCACCGTCGAAGGCGCAGCCGCCGGCGGTGGATCCCGGTTTGGGCGGTGTACAACCGGCTTTCTGTTTACCATTGTGTCCGCAGGCGGGTTCAACAAACAGGGCGGCGAGTTCATTATTATTCATCCTGACTTCTCGGTTAAGCGGCGTTGTTTAACAATTATTGCAATTCCGAGGCCACTCTTTACTTATTGTTTTAAAACAAATTTTCTTTGTCGCAAATACGACAAACCAGACAACGGCGCAAATAGGCCCGCACGTCTTGACCGCGTTGGCCGCCACGCCTCGCCGGGTCGCTATTTTGCTAAAACCCGTAATGGAATTACGACGAATTGACATAGGGTTGAATATTAGTAACGTAAATTAATAAGGCAGTTATGGCTGAGATTGCCTGCCGCTTCTATTATCACCTGGTAAAAAAACGAGGATTTATGCCAATAGAAAATCACTGCGATAAAACCATATCCATGCTATTAAATTCACATCATGGCATAGCGACCACCTCCGCAAGCCCACCGCCACCTTATCCCTACCCCGCCAATCACGCCCTACCTCCCCCTGCGCCGCATTATGCAAATCTCGCAGAATACGAAAGAGGGCATCCTGGCTACGTCTATATCAGCTGGATCAGCGATTCGCTGCATCAGCTCGCGTACCGGGCGAATTCGTCAGTTGATTTGCACAAGATAATCGATACATTCATCGTCCAACTTTCCTTATGCGATTATTTCCTTGACGAGTTGAAATCAATTGTTTATCACGATCTCGGCCTCTATCTGCTGGGTTTACATCAGCTGAGCGCCGAACAAAACGATCGTCGCATACCCCCAATTTTAGCAAGGATGTTTTCCAATATAGATCAAGGCTTGGCGATAGCATTAAATGTCATTCCCGCCTTCTATGAAAAAATCAACAGTATGGTCAAAGGGGCTATCTATGAAAAAATATGGGAGATAAAAATAGACTTTATCAGAAAAGTGATTTTTGATTATGTTATTCAAACTCATGGTAAATATGATAACGAAAGTTACGTTAACGCCTATTACCACCTATTGCGGGACACGCCTTGGGGCATTGATTACCCGGATGACAACAAGATTATCAAGCAACATAATCTCATTGAGGCTGAAAATTCTCTTTGTAGACTGATGAAAGAGCTGGAACAAAAGGTCACTCTGGGAAAAATAATCATTTTTTTAGGCACTGGCATATATGAAAACATCTGTGCAATCTTAAAAAAAAACTGCGTGGGAATGATAATGTTTTCAGTCATGAGTTATTAAAAGCCATCACCGACTACCTGCAAAATCACCACCCTTACCTCAAGCTTACAGATTGCATTAAAGTCAGCAACAGCACAAATAAATATCTTTTGGAATACCCGGATATGTTTTGTAGCGCCATCGCGGCTCAGTTAGAAACACAGGACTTAAGCCAATGTTATTTTAAAATCAGGCTGGCGATGGAGACGATGAATGTAAAGATAAAATTCGTCGAAGGATTATATTGGGTTGAACAAAAATCCAATGGTAAGCAATTCCCTCTTGATTTGGCCGTGCTAAGGAAGGAACATATCGTCGATAAGCTTGATGTGAACATGATTAAATTTGCCATATGCAACTCGACCATTGACCACATAGAGACCTATTTTACGCCATCATGGTTTCAACAATCCTCAGATATGTTTTATGAAATAGACCACCCGGCCATTTTTGCCGTCGCCTTGCTTTGCGTCAGCAATAATATTTTGTCAGCCAATAAAGCTTACAGGCACGGCAGGACCGTGTTGATGGCGGCCGTTATCATAAGAAATAAAGAGGCCATCAACAGTTTGATGAAACGCACGGACGTTGATATCAATTGCAAAGACGAGTTCGGTATGACTGCGTTGGTGCTGGCGGTTAAATACGGCACGACAGCCCAGGTCTCAAGTTTGCTAAAAAGCAACCTTATCAATGTCAATATTCAGGATTGCGATGGGAACACCGCCTTATTTCATGCAATAATAGGGGGGAAAAAATATAAGATGAAGCATCTTATAAATGACGGCCGAAATGATATCAACTTAATTAATAACAAGGGCCATTCGGTTTTATATTTATCGATATTGCATGATTTCCCCACTGTGGAAAGCATCGTTAAGCACAACAACATCGATATCAACAGTCGTGACGGTTGTTATAACCCATTGTGCAAAGCCATAATAGAAAAAAGATTGGATATTGTGAAATTATTTCTTACCTCACCCGATCTCGACGTGAACCGGTGTAATGCGAAGGGCCGGACCGCATTGCATATTGCTGTAGCCATGCGTAATGAAGCCATAGTTCGGGCGCTATTGCAAAAACGGCTTATTGATATAAATATCATGGATAAAAATGGCATAACACCAATGATGATGGCAAGCATCCCCGGCAATGAAAATATTATGGCTATCTTTCTAGCGGAAAGTGTGTAAATGAACTCGCCACTGCGCAGATGCGCAGATGCGCAATGGCTAACTAACTGAAAGTAAAATTATTATAGGGTTACACTGTTAAATCGGGTTGCGTAAAGGGTTGCGTTTTACCCATCCTTTTCGCCAGCCAGGGCGGGATCCGTCCCGCCAGCATGATTTGCAATGCCTGCAGTTGTTGGCCGATGGGCATCGGCGGCTTGATTTTTATCGGGTGGATATTGTTCCTGATAACCCGGGCCGCGGCCGGACCGCCGATGGCCTCGCAAAAGAGCAAATGGCAATCGCTTATCATCCTGGCCCGCGCTTCATTACCCTCTTCCCGCGCATCCGGCGTGTCGCGATAACGGCGCACCTGATACAGAAAAGGCAGGCGGTGGTCAAAAGCGTAAATGAAGAACAGCTTACTCTGGCCGAAATGACCGTCCACCATCAGACCGTCGCTGGAGGCAAAGGCGACGCGCAGTTGCAACGGCTGCGCCCGCTCCGGCGAGGTGGTAAGGTGCTGCGGCAGCGTTCCGGACAGGCAGGACATCACCACCTGCCATAGCGCGAGCGTTGGCTTCCCGCTGCCCGCCGGAAATTCCCGCGCCAGGGCGTCAAGGGGAAGCTGGGCAAGACGGGCCGGCGTCAACGCCTCACCCGCGGCTTTCTCCAGCCAAAGCACCAGTTCCCTGGGCGCCATCTGCGGCAAGGTCTGCGCCAGGGCGAATAAACGCCAGAATAAAGGATCGTCGGTTGCGACATTCATCGTTAGGCTCCTGTTGCCATGGTTTTAGCCGGCATTTTTACTGGCGCGTAAACGCACCGGGAACGGCGGTTTCCCCGGCTGTGGAAAGATATAATACGACTTGCCGCCCTCCAGCTCGAACATGCCGCCCCAGCAGTCGGCATCGTCAAATTCAATACGCACCACCCGCGCTTCCAAATCCTGCTTGGCGATATAGCAGTACAGTTCGGCGCCCTTTTCACTGAATAACACACTCGGCATAGCGGCTTTCTCCCAAAGGGCGGCCCAGGACGCGCCTGGACCGGCCGGTCAGCGGATCAGGTCGAAGTTATAATCGGTCTTGCCCATTTTCATGGTATCGCGATCCAGTTTTTCCAGTGTGGCGTTGACCAGCGTGGTCAATACCGTCATGGCGCCCTCATAGCCCCAGGTGGAGATACGATGCAGATGATGCCTGTCGAAAATCGGGAAGCCGATGCGGATCAACGGCACTTCAAACTGCTCGCCCAAGGCCCGGGTATCGCGCTGGATAAACTTGCCGTAGGAATTGCCAATCATGAAATCCGGCTTGCGGGTAAACATCAGCGAACGGAAATGCCACAGATCGCAGTTGATATACACCTCGCTTTCCTGACCATAGGGCGACGCGGCCAGCACCTTTTTCATCTCTTTCTGCCAGCGTTTATTGGCGTTATGGCACAGGATCACCGTCGGCTCGCAGCCCAGTTCCAGCAGAAATTTGGTCATGCCCATGACAAAATCCGGATCGCCGTACAGGCCGTAGCTTTTACCGTGGATCCAGGTGTGGGAATCGAGCATCATATCCACCAGCCGGCCGCGCTCAAGCGTCAGGGCGTCCGGAATCGGCTTGCCGGTCAGCCGGCTTAGGGTCATCAGCAGCCGATCGGTGGCTTCCAGCCCCAGCGGCACATCCACCGGCGTGGCGGGCTGCCGCCAGTTTTCCTGCACCATTTTTTTGGTTTTCAGCAGGTGCCAGGGTTGCAGCAGCAGGGTATCGATGGCGTTCGGCGCGTCGCGCATTTCATCCTGGGTGGTGCCGCCGGCATACATGCGGTATTCGCCGTCCGCCGGGGTGTCCAGCACGTCGGAAGGATCGGACAGCAGGCTGTAGCCGACGCCCATCTGATCCATCATGCGTTTCAGCACCCGGAAATTGCCGAGATAGGTTTCAAAACCGGCCACCAGGTTGATTTTGCCGTTACGGCCGGGCTGGTAATCACGGGCGTCGGTTTTATCGGTATATTCGCGGGCAAAACCCTCGAACATATTATCCCAGCCGGTGATATGGCTGCCGATAAAGCTCGGGGTATGGGCATAAGGCACCGGCACCGCGGGGTCGATAAAGCCGTCTTTCTTGGCATTGGCGATAAAGGCGCTCAGGTCGTCGCCGATCACCTCCGCCATACAGGTGGTGGAGACGGCGATGGCCTGCGGCTTATACAACGCATGGGCGTTCTGCAGGCCGTTGTTCAGGTTATTATTGCCGCCGAACACCGCCGCGTCCTCGGTCATCGAATCCGATACGCAGGCCACGGGCTCCTTGAAATGGCGGTTGAAATAGGTCCGGAAATACGCCACGCAGCCTTGCGAGCCGTGCACATAGGGCAGCGTATTGGCGAAACCGAGCGAACAAAGCACCGCGCCCAGCGGCTGGCAGGCCTTGGCGGGGTCGATGGTCAGCGCCTCGCGCTTAAAGTTCAGCTCCTGGTATTCCCGGGTGGTGGTCCACTCGAATACTTCCTTGACCCGGGCTTCGCCGTGGGCCTCTTCCAGCTCGCGTTTGCTGGTAAACAGCGCCTGGTATTCCGCTTGCTCGAACAGCGGATAGCAGGCCTTGGTTTTTTCTACACTCTGACTCATGATTCTCTCCTCCCGCGCCACAAATCTGTGAACCGGCGGGTTCAGGCTTCAGGCAAACAATCTCAGGCGGTTTTCAGCCAGGGCGCGGTCAACTGGGTCCAGCTCGGGTTATTCAGGGTCATGTCCATATCGCGGGCGAAAACGGCGAAACCGTCGTAGCCGTGATAAGGGCCGGAATAATCCCAGGAATGCATCTGGCGGAACGGGAAACCCATTTTCTGGAAGATGTATTTTTCCTTGATGCCGGAGCCGATAAGATCCGGTTTCAGCGCCTTGATGATTTCCTCCAGCTCGTAACTACTGGCGTCATCGAACAATAGCGTCCCTTTTTTCAGGTCCGGCAACGTACGGTCATAGTCATCGTTATGGGCGAATTCATAGCCGCTGCCGATGATTTCCATCCCCAAATCCTCATACGCGCCGATCACATGGCGCGGACGCAGGCCGCCGAGATACAGCAGCACGCGCTTGCCTTCAAGCCTGGGGCGGTATTTGGCGATAACGGCCTCGGTCTGCGCCTGGTATTTGGCGATCACCGCCTCGGTATTGGCCTGGATGGCCGCATCGAACAGCGCGGCGATTTTGCGCAGGGACTCGGCAATCTTGGTCGGGCCGAAAAAATTGTACTCCATCCAGGGAATGCCGTATTTTTCCTCCATATGGCGCGAGATGTAATTCATGGAGCGATAGCAGTGCACCAGGTTCAGCTTCACCTTGGGGGTATTTTCCATTTCCACCAGGGTACCGTCGCCCGACCATTGCGCCACCACGCGCAGGCCGATTTCCTCCAGCAGGATCCGGGAGGCCCAGGCGTCGCCGCCGATATTGTAATCGCCGATAATCGCCACATCGTAAGGGGTGGTTTCAAACGCTTTATCGTCGCGGTTGGATAAAATCCAGTCGCGCACCACGTCGTTGGCAATATGATGGCCCAGCGACTGGGACACGCCGCGAAACCCTTCGCAACGCACCGGCACGATCGGTTTATCGAGTTTTTTCTGCATTTCCCGCGCCACCGCCTCGATATCGTCGCCGATAAGGCCGACCGGACACTCGGACTGGATGGAGATGCCTTTGGTCAATGGGAACAGGGTTTCCATTTCTTCAATCAGTTTGGTCAGCTTTTTATCGCCGCCGAACACAATGTCCTTTTCCTGGAAATCCGAGGTAAAGTTCAGGGTGCCGAAGGCATTGACGCCGCTGACGCCGGTATAGTAGTTGCGGCGGCCGGCGCGGGAATACTGGCCGCAGCCGATGGGGCCATGGGAGATATGGGCCATGTCCTTGATGGGTCCGAACACCACCCCTTTCGAGCCGGCGTAGGCGCAGCCGCGCACCGTCATCACGCCGGGCTGGGATTTACGGTTGGAAGTAATGCATTTGCCAACGCTTTCCATTTCCGGATCGCTCAGCATATAGTGCTTGGCACGCTCTTTGCGGGCTTTCTCGGGAAAGACTTCCAGAACTTCCTGAATCAGCGCCAGCGTGTGTTCGCCGGTTATATCGGTCATGGCGATGTCCTTACATAATAATCAGGGTAGTTGACCCAAGCCAGCCGTTGCCGGCTCAGGGACCTGCGCCTACGGTTTCAGGCCGACTGCGCTTCTTCCGCCGCGGTTTTGCCGATAATGGTTTCGTCTTCCACATCCAAGATGCCGAATTCCATCAACAGCGCTTCCAGCTCGTCCATGGTGACCGGGGTGGGCACTATCATTTTTTTGTTGTCGACGATTTTTTGGGCCAGCGTGCGATACTCATTGGCCTGCTCGCAGGTCGGATCGTATTCGATGACCGTCATACGGCGGATTTCAGCGCGCTGCACGATGTTATGGCGCGGCACGAAGTGGATCATGTGCGTACCGAGCTTGTCCGCCAGCGCCATGATCAGTTCATCTTCGCGGTCGGTCTGGCGCGAGTTGCAGATCAGGCCGCCGAGGCGCACCTTGCCGGTTTTGGCGTATTTGACGATACCCTTGCAAATATTGTTGGCGGCATACATCGCCATCATTTCGCCGGAGCAGACGATATAGATTTCCTGCGCCTTGTTCTCCCGGATCGGCATGGCGAACCCGCCGCAGACCACGTCGCCCAGCACGTCGTAAAACACAAAATCCAGATCTTCCTCGTAAGCGCCCTCTTCCTCCAGGAAGTTAATGGCGGTGATAACGCCGCGTCCGGCGCAGCCGACGCCCGGCTCAGGGCCGCCTGATTCCGCGCAGCGGATGCCGCGATAGCCGATCTGCAACACGTCCTCCAGCTCCAGATCTTCTACCGAGCCGACTTCGGCGGCCAGTTCCATAATGGTGTTCTGCGCTTTGGCGTGCAGGATCAGACGGGTGGAATCCGCTTTTGGATCGCAGCCGATGATCATTACCTTTTTGCCAATCTCGGCCAGAGCGGCAACGAGATTCTGTGTGGTGGTGGATTTACCTATGCCACCTTTGCCATAAATGGCGCATTGACGGATAGCCATGTGCATTCTCCTGTTAGTGGATTGACCCTTTCTATTAAGCAGGGAACGTACCAGAAGACGACACATTATAACTTATTGAAATATAATGTTTATTATTTTAGTGGCAGGCTACTCGCCACCGGGTTGTGAACAAAGACCGTCCCTTTTGTCATAAAGCGGACACAGCCTGTGCGGCCTGTGGCCGCGTCGTGAGTCCGGGTTGGCACGCGATGGACATAGGGCGGATACATGCGATATGCACAGCGCCACGTGGCGCGCGTCGCCATTTTAAGTGGGCTTTGAAGACGTGAAAGCGGCGCTGGATAAGGCGAAATTGCGCGGATAATCAGCAATCTGGCGATCTCCTGGCCATCTGGCGGGAAATGCTGAAAAGAACTTTGACAAACGCGGCCGGCCCCTTTAGTATTCGCCCCGTTCTCGCGATTCCTCTGTAGTTCAGTCGGTAGAACGGCGGACTGTTAATCCGTATGTCACTGGTTCGAATCCAGTCAGAGGAGCCAAATTCTTGTTTTCATGCCTCTTTGCGAATTCTTATGTGATTCAGATTCAATAAGTTAGCGTGAAAAATCTTCCCGATGCGTTTTCAGTTTTTCCTCTGCATCGGGAAAAATTGGTGGTCAGATTTGGGGTCAGGTTGGTTCGATTATGGAGTGACCCCCATATGT
>NZ_DASWOM010000124.1:0-2873 GCF_036398755.1 Acerihabitans sp.
CATCGTCACAGCCAATAAGCTGCGCCTTGGGAAACTGATCCTGTAGACCGCGCACCAGAGCGTCCGGGTCATCGTCCAACAGAATGGCGCAAATACCACGCTGACTCTGCGCGACCAGAATGGCGCCCAGCGAACATTGCCCCACCGCGAAACGGATGACCGCTCCCACGCCGCCCGCCCGGTAATCACGTGCACGCATGCCCAATAGATGATCGGATGTTTCATAGAAGCGGCTATTGGAATTGAAGCCGGCGTCGTAGATGGCGCTCGTGATTGAGGCTGTTGGCGCGCTCAACTCCTCGCGCAGCTTGCGGGCGCGGTAGGCCGAGCTATAGGCCTTGGGGGTCAGGCCCGTTTCAGCTTTGAACAAACGATGAAAATGAAACGGACTCAACTCGACCTCGGCGGCCAGGACATCGAGTTGGGGCGGCGTCTCCGACGTTTCTATCAGCCGGCAGGCGCGCGCTATCCGCCCGGCGCGCTCGGACGCGGCGCTGGTCTGGTCGCCGTGCGCGCGGCGGCTCGATCGATAACCCGCCGCTTCAGCCGCCTCGACCGTATCGAAGAACTCCACATTCTCGCGCCTCGGTAGCCGCGCCGTGGAACTAGGATGGCAGTACACGCCAGTGGTCCGCACGGCATAAATGAAGTGTCCGTCGGCGGCCGCATCCCGCGCCCTGACCGCCTCCCAGCGGGCATCGTCCGTGTCGTAAGCAGTCGTCGTTGTCATGGCGGTAATCCTGAATTCGTTAATCACAGCGCCAGTATAGGCGGGACTTCATTGGCAAGAACTCTGATTCTTGCGCATGAATTTCATCGGCTGGGAAGTCGCCCAAGAATTGCATCGCCGGTCCTGGTATCGCCGACACCCGCCTTGCTCGCCGCATCCTCCAATGGAATAAGAATAAGGGCGGCGATGCTCCGCAAAACGGCCGTAGCCGATTAACGCGTTGACTCAGCACCGCGCAGGCGGTTCACCAATAGCTCATCCTGTAGGATTTGCGCCTTCATAGCCATTAATTCATCCACATCCCAGTTACAGCTGAGATACCGTCCTCTGGCCCAATCCGCTTGCCCCGTGCAGAGCCAGACAACAAACCCGGCCGACAGCGCCGGTGTGTCAATCAAGAAACGATGAAGCTGCTCCGGCATGTTTTTGGCAAGGCTGGTTGCAACCCCGCCGGGATGAATGGCAAAACAGGTGACCCCCTCGTCGCCATGATCCACGTTCACAAACTCGCAAAGACGGTTGATAGCATGTTTAGTCGTCTGGTAGTCCGAGGCATGCGGTGTCAGCATCTGGGCGCCGATTGATGAAACCAGGATCAGATGTCCCCCTGATTGACCGATTGCCGTCTGTGTTTTCGCTGAAACGATGAGGTGGGGAAGCGCAAATCGGATAAGGTGGTAAGTCCCTTTGATATTCACCGTCCAGGTATTCCACCAGTCCTCGGGGTCGGATTCCCCGATTTTTCGCCATTTAGCCAGATAACCCGCGCAGGAATAAGCGACATCAAGACCGCCGAACCTCGCCACGCAATCCCGGACCGCGCGCTCCACCTGTTTTGCATCCGTGACATCGCACACCATGAATTCACATTGTGTCGATGGATTATTCGCCATAATATCCTTCTTCAGCATCTGCAGCGCATCTTCTGAACGGGCAACGATATATACAGCCTTGGCGCCGGCGCGAGCGAAAGCGATGGCCGCCGCTTTGCCGATACCCTGCGACGCACCGCTGATGAAGATAACCTTCCCTTCCGCACTTCTTTTCAGCACGCCGGCTGGATCGATTGCCGGATACAGATCGTGACGTTCGGTTAAGGGGAGAAATTGTGTTGTGGTCGATATCATCAGGAAACCTTTTGCAAATATTGCCCGGATAAAACCCCGGACCGTACCTTTCGCAAGGAAATGGCGAAGAGGAATGCCCAGGAAGATAAATGCTTACCCGCGTCCTCAGCCATTGCTGTAAAGTGGGTAATCTAATTATACGAGCCATCGTTTAGTTTAGGAATTCGCATATGCGTTATCGTCCGCCTGTTACTTTTCAACCGCGTAAATACCCGCAGCAAAGCCGCTCCAGAGTCACCATGGAGGCTATTTTCGAAGCAACTGTTCAGGTTTTGTTAGCGGAGGGCATTCCTCGGCTGACAACGACTCGCGTCGCTCAACGGGCGGGGTTTTCCATCGGGACAATGTATCAGTATTTTCCTCACAAACAGGCGCTGATATATGCCTTGATCGGAAAGCACTTAAACCACGTGGTGGCAAAGGTCGAGAAAACGTGCCAGATAAATTAATGAATCCGTGTTGCTAGGGAGGCAATAATGCATAAATATGTTATTTTTATAAAAAATGATGGATCAAAAGTCATCGATAAAGAATCGGTTACGCCCTCATTCGTTAAGGAGATGAAACAACGTGGATTCCGGAAACATCATACAGAAATAGAAGCTGAAAATGAAAAAGAAGCCATTACTAAATTAAACGAAAACAGCGAAGGTTATTTAAACTCACTCAGGGAATTTTCTGGCAGTGTATTTATTTGCTCTGTTTGCGTTATTATAATGGCTTTGATTTATTTTTTCAGTTAATGGCATTCATTAGCGATGTCGGATTGGCCTGCTCCCCACCCGGCCCGCCAGGCGATCGACGGCAATCCCCCGAGCCGGGCCAGGGCGCGTCGCCTGGGCTCATGCGCAAGAGCCCGGGTATATTCGTCGGCCACCACCGCGTTGAGCAGGAACAGCGTCGAGACGCCGGAGAAGGCGCCGCGCAGCGCGTCGACGTCGAGCAGGTCTCCCTGGACCACATCGACGCCGGCCGGTAAGCCGGCCTTCGAGGGATCGCGCACGAGCGCGCGCACC
>NZ_DASWOM010000125.1:0-5914 GCF_036398755.1 Acerihabitans sp.
AACGCCCGCCGCAATAGGCAAACAGATTAACACGGATGACGATTATGTTTAGTCCCTTATGGCAACCGGCTACGCGTTTAAAGAATTTATTATCACCACCCATTTTTATAAACGCGTTCTTAATGGCGAAGATTTTAGGCAGGTGGCCGCTGATATTGCATTACCGTATCGACGCCGAGGTCAACTATGAATTCTTGCTGAATAAACCCTACGCGGGGATTGAGGAAGTGAATATCCTGCTGAAGGTGTCCAAGCCGCGGCCGATCCTTGATCTGCTCAATGCGGGCCTGGAGGGCGCGGCGTTTATTCCCTGATTCTTTATAGCGCTCACCGCCGCCGGCAATCATTTCCACGGCCAGCCCGGCGCCAACCTCATAACGGCGTATTGTCATCCGCACCGGGCCGGTGTGCCTTCCCTTCAGCGCAGGGCGGAAAAATCCGTCGGCGTTAAGAAGCTATTTTCAATACGTTCGACAATAGGTTGGTCCGCTTCGCTGGCCGTACGCTTGGCTATCCACGTCGTATCCGCCTGGAAGGCGCCCCAGCGGGTCTCGCGATCGGCCAGGCTGTCCCATTTCAGCAGATAGGTCAGGCTATGGTTGCTGGGGCCGATAAGCGTGGTCCAGAACCCTAGCGGCTCGATACCGTACTGGGCAAACAAAGCCAGCGTGGTATTCCTGAAGCGGTCCTGTAGCGCCGGCAGGCGGCCGGGCAGGCAATGGTATACGCGCATTTCAACAATCATGTATTTTCTCCGTTAGAAGGGTTTCCCCGGCGGCGGTAGCGGGTAAGCACCGGCGAATCGTGACCGGGATGACATCATCGGGCAAATGCGCCGGCAGGTAAAGGGTCCGGACGTCCAGCGGGTGATATTGCCGTCATCTAGATGTGATGTGATGCGCCTGCGCCGGCAAAGGCGCCTTTGTCAACGATACGCCGCTGCGGGTACACGGCGGCCAAGAGGTGCGCGACGGCCTGGTGGGCGTGGGGACCTCGGGCCGGGTCGCCCCCGGGGTGTTTACGCCTTTTATCGGCAATTGCTGGCGCTTATTGATCAGTCCTGATGCGGTGGGCGCCAGCGCGGCACGCCCAGCTCGTGAAACGGGTATTGGCGCTGGCGGCATACCGGGTAGCGTGCGCATTCGCCTGGCCGGTAATGCAGCACCCCGGCGGAATAAGCCGTTTTGCCCTTTAACCGGCAACGGCCATGCCGACGGTCATATGCAAACCATAAAATACCCCGCGGGCCACCAGTTCTCCCGCCACCACCAAGGCAAAACCCAGCGCCAGACCGGCGACGCCGCTGTTGACGCGCCGCAGCATCGGCCAGATCCAGCAGCCCAGGCCCAGGACGACCAGCGCCAACCGCAGCGCCATCAGTTCGCCGTACCAGGGCACCAGCGCGGCGGACTGCTGGACTGAACTCTGTATTGCCGCCAGTCCGGCCGACTGCATGACGGCAGCCCCCATACTGACAAGCAACGCCGCGAGGCTAAGCGTAACCAGCATCCGGCGGCGGCGGATCTCGATCCCGGCGGCCCGCAGCAACAGCGCGCCCAGCAACGGCCCGCCGATGAGTACCGTCAGGAAGAAATTCAGCGCGGTATAGCCGTTATTCCACGTGGGTACGGTATCAATCCGGTAAACCCGGGTCATAGCATAGACAAATACCAGGCCCAGCGCCATGGCAAGCCCCAGCCACCCCTTGCCCAGCGCGCGCGGCATCCTGCCGGTCACCGTCAGCAGCCAGTAGAGGCCGCCCGCGGCGAAAAACAGCGACCCGGCGGCGATTTCATTGCTGAGTCCGGACGAACCCAGCCGATTGAGTGAATTGAGCGCCCGCAGCGGCGTGCCCAGGTGCAGCACCGACGCCAGAAACGCCAGGCCCATCAGCAGCCAGAGAACGCTCATCCAGCGATGCAGCCGCAGATGCTGCCCGGCGTCGTAATGGCCGGCCATCCGCGCCAGCCCCATGACGATAAACCCGCCCACTACACACTGCCCCAGCACCGTAAACCAAATCAGGGGCCATTCCTGCCATCCCGTACCCATATTACACCTCCCTCGGATTAGCCAGATAGCCGGTGGTATCGTCGCAAGGACGGCTATTGGCGTTAGGCTTAAGCACAATGTTAGGCTTGGTATAGCGAGCCTGCGGCAACGGCGCCAGTTGAGCCAGCGTGCCGTGTTGCCGGCGCAGATCCTCAATGGGACCGAAGTCGAGCGCCCGCAAGGGACAGGATTCGACACAAACCGGTTTCAGACCGACGGCCAAACGCTCCTGGCAGCCATCACACTTGGTCATATGCCCTTTCGCCTCGTTATACTGCGGCGCGCCGTAAGGGCAGGCCATGGCGCAATAACGGCAGCCGATGCAGATATCCTCGTTAACCACCACCAGGCCGTCATCGCGCTTATGCATGGCCCCGCTCGGGCAGACCTTGACGCAGGCCGGATCCTCGCAATGATTACAGGCAATGGAGAGATAATAGCTAAAGACGTTCTGCTGCCAGCTACCGTCCGCTTCCTGCCGCCATGTGCCGCCGGCATATTCATAAATGCGGCGAAAACTGACGTCCGGCGCCAGATCTTTATAGTCTTTGCAGGCCATTTCGCAGGTTTTGCAGCCGGTGCAACGACTTGAATCAATATAAAATCCATATTGTGTCGACATGGACTACTCCTTAAAGTCGGACAACTTCCACCAAATTGGTATGCGAAGGATTACCCTTGGCCAGCGGAGAAGGGCGCTGCGTGGTCAGCACGTTAATGCTGCCGGCATGGTCGATACGATTCCCGTCCGGCGCATACCAGGCGCCCTCGCCCAAACCCACTACCCCGGGCATCATTCGCGGCGTGACTCTGGCATTGATCCTCACCTCACCCCGGTCGTTGAATATGCGGATAATGTCGCCGTCTTTGATGCCGCGCGCTTGCGCATCAAGGGGATTTATCCAGATTTCCTGCGGGTTCGCGGCCTTTAAAATAGCGATATTGCCGTAGGTTGAATGGGTGCGCGCCTTGTAGTGAAACCCGGTCAGCTGCAAGGGGTATTTTTTATTCAGCGCATCATCGTAGTTTTCAAAACCTGGGCTATAGACGGGCAGCGGGTTGATTTCATCGCCGGGGGACAGCTGCCAGGTAGCCGCCAGCGTTGCCAGCGCGGCGGAATAGATTTCAATTTTACCGGAGGGCGTGGTGAGCGGATTGGCCGCCGGATCGGCGCGAAAGGCTTTATAAGCCACGAAATGGCCGTCCGGATCGCGCTGCTTGAATATGCCCTGGGCCTGGAGCTGTTCAAATCCCGGCAGCGCCGGAACGGCCAGCCGCGACTGCTGATAAAGGTAACGCAGCCACTCTTCCTGCGTGCGCCCTTCGGTAAACTGCTGCGCGACCCCCATGCGGCGGGCGATTTCGCTGGTCATATCGTAGATATTCTTGCATTCGAACCGCGGCTTGATAGCCTGGCTGGCAAAAATCACGTACCCCATATCACCGCTTGACGCGTCCAGACAAAAATCCATTTGCTCCGACGCCGTACAGTCCGGCAGCACCAGATCGGCATATTGGGCCGACGAGGTCATATGGTTATCGATCACCACAATCATCTCGCATTTCTTGTCATCCTGCAGGATGTCATGGGTACGGTTGATGTCGGAGTGTTGATTGATCAGGCAGTTGCCGGCGTAATTCCAGATAAATTTTATCGGGACGTCAAGCTTATCCTTGCCGCGTACCCCGTCGCGGATCGCGGTCATCTCGGTGGCGCGCACGATGGCATCGGTCCATAAGAACATGGAAATACTGGTTTTTACCGGGTTTTCCAGCGTCGGCATTCGGACAAAGGGGATTTCATAGGACCCTTCGCGGGCGCCGCTGTTGCCGCCGCTGATGCCGACGTTGCCGGTCAGGATGGCCAGCATCGCGATGGCGCGCGTGGTCGTCTCGCCGTTGGCGTGGCGCTGCGGCCCCCATCCCTGGCAGATATAGGCCGGCTTGGCGCTGCCGATTTCCCGCGCCAGCTGGATGATGCGCGCGGCGGGGATGCCGGTGATGGCGGCGCCCCAGGCCGGGGTCTTCGCCGTCCCGTCCTGGCCTTGGCCCAGGATATAGGCTTTATAATGGCCATTGGCCGGCGCGCCGGCAGGCAGTGTTTTTTCGTCATAACCGACGCAATATTTATCCAGGAAGGGCTGGTCCACCAGGTTTTCGCTAATAAGCACATAAGCCAGCGCAGAAGCCAGCGCGGCGTCCGTGCCCGGCCGGATGGGCAGCCACTCGTCTTCGCGGCCGGCGGCGGTATCGGTATACCGGGGATCGATAACCACCATGCGGGTATTGGACTGTTCGCGCGCCTGCTCCAGCAAATAGGTCACCCCGCCGCCGCTCATACGGGTTTCACCGGGATTATTGCCGAACATCACCACCAGTTTGCTATTAACGATATCGGTCGGGCTGTTGCCTTCCGCCCAGCCGCCGTAGGTATAGTTCAATCCCGCCGCGATTTGCGCCGAACTGTAGTCGCCATAATGATTCAGATAGCCGCCGCAGCAGTTCATCAGGCGGGCAATCAGCGTTTTCCCCGGCGGCCAGGAGCGGGTCATGGTGCCGCCGAGCGTGCCGGTGCCGTAATTCAGGTAAATGGCTTCGTTGCCATAATCCTTAATAATGCGCTTGAGGTTATCACTGATTAAACCGAACGCCTCGTCCCAGCTGATGCGTTTGAATTTGCCTTCGCCACGTTGCCCTACCCGCAGCATCGGGTATTTCAGCCGATCGGGATTATAGACCCGGCGTCGCATCGACCGCCCGCGCAGGCAGGCGCGTACCTGATGCAGATCCCCATACACGTCATTGCCGGTATTATCGGTTTCCACATATTTGATTTCGCCATCGGCCACATGCATGCGCAGCGGACAACGGCTGCCGCAGTTTACCGTACAGGCGCTCCAGACGATTTTTTCAGCGGCGGGGGATGGGGAAAGGGTCGCCGGATCTCCGTCGGCCCGGGCCTGGCGGCTAAACGGCAGCGCCACGCCGCCGGCGGCCAGCGCCAGACCGCACACTGCGCTATCTTTCACCAGATTTCGCCGGGTTAGGGGGATATTTAGTAAAGTATTATTACTTTCGCTTTTCATGATAATTCACCCTGGAGATCTCAAATCCCTGTTTAACGATGACATCAATCCGGAACAGTCTCGCAACGCATAAATTTCCACCGGACACAGAAAACGCGGCGGAAATTCATTGCGGCATAATCATCCTCGCAATGAGATTACCCTTAGGATAGACAGGGGTATTGTTCAGTATCAATAAAACCGATATATATAATTTTATATAACACTTTTAAAATTAATTAATACACAAAATTCAATGAGTTATTTATTAAAGCCCTCTTTGGGTTTAAATAATATTTATTCATTAAAGAATTAAAATATGAGTTTGCGCACACATTTTTGTCCTATTGACCGTACAACGGGGAGAATAAGGACGTTCTTTCCCCCCATGGCGAAAAATATCGCCGGCGCATCCGGCCCGTCATAAGCCGAATAAAGAATAAAACGACCCGCCAGATTTTTAAAAAAACAAGTCCGTTATGGGTATAACGCCCTCCCCCTGGCGATAAAATATAAATACTAATCACTCTCATGTTATTTCGTATTACGAAGCGCTGCGGATGATCATCGCCGGTTGCCAACCGTTCTATACTGACTTATCACCTTCCGGCATACACCACAGGAGCGCCCTGATGAAACTTCCCGCGACAAGGCACGTGCGCACGCCCATGCTCAACCTGGCCTATGAGGAACAGGGGCCGCGGGACGGCGCGGCGGTGATTTTGCTGCATGGCTTTCCCTACGATCCGCGCGCATATGATGACGTGGCGCCGGCGCTTGCCGCGCGGGGCTGCCGG
>NZ_DASWOM010000126.1:0-3686 GCF_036398755.1 Acerihabitans sp.
TACCGGCCGCGGCGCCGGCAACATCTGCATCCGGGGGCCAGGCCACGGCCCCGGCAACTCCGCCATCCGGCGCTTCGGCCCCGGCTGCCTCGCCGTTTAACGAACGTGATTCACAGCAGAGGTGATTTCGTGACCATGGAATTAAGCGCTTTTTACCAAACATTTTTTGATGAGGCCGCCGAACTGCTGGCGGATATGGAACAGCACCTGCTGATCCTGGACCCGCTAAGTCCGGATAGCGAACAGCTGAATGCAATTTTCCGCGCCGCCCATTCCATCAAGGGCGGGGCCGGAACCTTCGGCTTTACGGTGTTGCAGGAAACCACGCATCTGCTGGAGAACCTGCTGGACGAGGCGCGGCGGGGGGAGATGTCCCTCAGCACGGCGATTGTTAACCTGTTTTTGGAAACCAAAGATATCATGCAGGATCAATTAGACGCCTACAAAACGGCTCAGGAACCGGACGCGGCAAGCTTTGCTTATATTTGCGAAGCGTTGCGCCAGTTGGCGCTGGAGGCCAAAGGCACCGTTGCGCCGCAGGCCGGCGATAATGTCGCTCAGGCGGCGGGCGACAGCCATGTGAACCAGGGCGCGGCGGCACCGGCCGTGACTGATGGCGTGTTAAGCATCCGGCTAAGCGGGCTTAAGCCCAGTGAAATTCCGCTGATGCTGGAGGAACTGGGCAATCTCGGCACCGTGCTTGCCCATGAGGAAACGTCCGACGGACTGACGGCGAGCCTGCAGACCACGGTGAGCGAGGATGATATCTGCGCGGTATTGTGCTTTGTACTGGATGCCGATCAAATTCATTTTGACGCCGCGCAACAGGCGCAAGCCCCGGCGCGCCCCGTAGCCCCTCCGTCGTCGGTCCCGGTTATCGCCGGTAAGATAGCGCCCGCCGCCGGGAGCGAATCCCTGGCCGGCGAGGCCCCGGTTGACAACGTCACGCCGATTAACGCCGCGGCGGCGGCGCCTGCCAGGCAGGCCGATGCCGCGCTGCGCGTAAAACCCGCCGATACCAGCATCCGGGTGGCGGTGGAAAAAGTGGACCAGTTGATCAATCTGGTCGGCGAACTGGTGATTACGCAGTCCATGATTGCCCAGCGCTCCGGGTCGCTGGACCCGGTGGAGCATAGCGATTTGCTGATAAGCATGGGGCAGTTGGAACGTAACGCCCGCGATCTGCAGGAATCGGTGATGTCGATCCGCATGATGCCGATGGAATATGTTTTTAATCGCTTCCCGCGGTTGGTGCGCGATCTGGCCGCCAAGCTGGATAAGCAGGTGGAGCTGACGCTTGAAGGCAGTTCAACCGAGCTGGATAAGAGCCTGATCGAACGCATTATCGATCCGTTGACCCATTTGGTGCGCAACAGTCTTGACCATGGGATTGAGACGCCGGAGATCCGTACGGCGCTCGGCAAACCGGCGGTCGGCATCCTGCAACTGCGCGCCGAGCATCAGGGCGGCAACATTTGTATCGAGGTGAGCGACGACGGCGCCGGCCTGAACCGCCAGCGGATCCTGGCCAAGGCGTTATCCCAGGGGATGGCGGTGAGCGACAGCATGACCGACGAAGAGGTGGGCATGCTGATTTTCGCGCCGGGGTTCTCCACCGCCGAACAGGTGACCGATGTCTCCGGACGCGGAGTGGGCATGGATGTGGTGAAACGCAACATCCAGGCCATGGGCGGCCATGTGGATATTTTATCCGAGGCCGGTAAAGGCACCACCATTCGTATCCTGCTGCCCCTGACGCTGGCTATCCTGGACGGTATGTCGGTGCGGGTAAACCAGGACGTGTTTATCCTGCCGCTCAATACCGTGATGGAATCGCTGCAGCCGAAGGCGGACGACCTGCACCCGCTTGCCGGCGGCGAGCAGGTATTGCAGGTGCGCGGCGAATACCTGCCGATGGTGGAATTGCACCATTTGTTTGATGTCAGCGGCGCCAAGACCGATCCGACCCAGGGCATCGTGGTGATATTGCAGAGCGCGGGCCGGCGTTATGCCCTGCTGGTGGATCAGCTTATCGGCCAGCATCAGGTGGTGGTGAAAAACCTGGAGAGCAACTATCGCAAAGTGCCGGGCATTTCCGCCGCCACCATTCTTGGCGATGGCAGCGTGGCGCTGATCATCGATGTATCCGCATTACAGGCCCTTAACCGTAATAAACGGTTGGCCGGTGCTGCTTAATTTATCTTATTTAGCCGAATGATTAAAAGGTGAAAACCATGGCAGGACTTGCAAGTGTCACCGCGCTGAACGGCGAGACCGTGGGTCAGGAGTTTCTGATCTTCACGTTGGGCGATGAAGAATATGGCATTGATATATTGAAGGTTCAGGAAATCCGCGGTTACGATCAGGTGACGCGTATCGCCAATACACCCGCCTTTATCAAAGGCGTGACCAATCTGCGCGGAGTGATCGTGCCGATTCTGGATTTGCGCATTAAGTTTGCCCAGTCGGATGTTATGTACAATGACAACACGGTGGTGATTGTGCTGAACCTGAACCAGCGGGTGGTGGGCATTGTGGTCGACGGCGTTTCCGATGTGTTGTCATTGACCGCGGAGCAAATCCGGCCGGCGCCGGAATTCGCCGTTACCCTGGCGACCGAGTACCTCACCGGGCTGGGTTCGCTAGGTGAACGGATGCTGATCCTGGTGGATATCGAGCGGTTGCTCAATAGCGAGGAAATGGCGCTGGTGGATAGCGCCGCCATGGCGTAAAGGAATCCCAGCGGCAACCCTTGCCTTTTAAAGGTGAGGGATTCGCTTGCGGGTGGCGTTATGGTTTATGTTGCCCCGGCGAGGGATTCGCTTGCGGGCGGCGTTATGGCTTATGTTGCCCCGGCGAGGGTTTCGCTTGCCGTGCGTTCGGTTGTTATGGTTATTGCCGGGTGCCGGCAAGCGACAAGAAGGGGCTCACGCGAGCCCCTTCTTGACTTCCCCGCGCCCGGCAGGTCGCGCGTCGCTGCGCGATGCCTTCCGCCGCCCATGCCCCCGTGATGCACCGGCCCGGTTAGCGCTCCAGGCGCTACCGGACCTTTCGCCGCTCCCGGCGGCTCATGCCGGGGTCACAGGCAACGTCAGCGCGCTCTATGCCGGGTCCTATATCGCTGTTCACCTTGTATTTTATGCAGCGTTAGCAACGCTGCTGGCACAGCGAAATGCAGGTCATACCTTCATACAGACATGCAGAGTTAGATCCATGCATTTTGCAATTAGCAACATGAAGCAAGGCATAAGCAGACCGCCTTAGGCAAAAAACATCCAGCTTATTGCCCTTATTGCCGCCGGCTCAAAATGGATGATGATATTCTTTCCGGAAAGTGCATAGCGCTGACAAGCCGAAAAACCTATTTTATTCGCAGACCATGGTGTTGACCTTGTGCCGGCATAGAGTGCGCCGTCAGTGCGCATCGCGGCTGGATGAGCCGCCGGGAGCGGCGAAAGCCCGGAAGCGCTGGGAGCGCTAACCGGGCGGTCCAACAGCCGTGATGAAGCGCTGGCGGGCACCGCGCAGCGGCGCACGACCTGCCGGACGCGTGGAGGTCAAGGAGGGTGGCGCGGTCCACCCTCCTTGTCGCTTGCCGGCACCCGGCAATCCATATAACCACCGAACGCACGGCAAGCGAATCCCCCGCCGGGGCAACATAAACCATAACGCCACCCGCAACCGAA
>NZ_DASWOM010000127.1:0-40022 GCF_036398755.1 Acerihabitans sp.
GCGCTAACCGGGCCGGTGCATAACGGGGGCATGGGCGGCGGAAGGCATCGCGCAGCGACGCGCGACCTGCCGGCGCTGGGAAGTCAAGAAGGGGCTCGCGTGAGCCCCTTCTTGTCGCTTGCCGGCACCCGGCGCTACCTAAATCAACCGAACGCACGGCAAGCGAAACCCTCACCGATCCGGCATAAACTCCAACGCCCAACGGCCAGCGAAACCCTCACCGATCCGGCATAAACCCCAACGCCCAACGGCCAGCGAAACCCTCACCGATCCGGCATAAACTCCAACGCCCAACGCCCAGCGAAACCCTCGCCGATCCGACATAAACCCCAACGCCTGCCGTCGACAAGATCCGCCAGCACCGGGCGGTACCGGGCGGGAACCACGCGCCGGAGCAGCCTTACGCCAATATCGCCTCGATGCGCGCCAATTCTTCCGCGCTAAACTCACGGTTGGCCAGCATGCCCACCGCGTCGTCTATCTGAGAGGTTTTGCTGGCGCCGATCAGCACCGAGGTCACCCGATCGCCGCGCAGTACCCAGGCCAGCGCCATTTGCGCCAGCTTCTGGCCGCGTTCAAGGGCAATATCGTTCAGGCGCCGCACCTTATCCATTTTTTGTGCGGTAAGCTGCTCCGGCGTCAGGGTAAGACCCGGCTTCGCCGCCCGTGAATCCTGCGGAATACCGTTCAGGTAACGATCGGTTAACTGGCCGCCGGCCAGGGGCGAAAAGGCAATCGATCCCACGCCGTTCTCGGCCAGCACATCCAGCAGTTCCGGTTCGACCCAGCGCTCGAACATCGAATACTTGGGCTGATGAATAACGCAAGGCGTGCCGAGATCGTTTAAAATCGCCAACGCCTGCCTGGCCAGCGCGGCGGGGTAGTTGGACAGGCCGATATACAGCGCCTTGCCCTGGCGCACCAGTAAATCCAGCGCGCGCATGGTCTCGACAAGCGGCGTACCAGGGTCGGGGCGATGATGATAAAAGATATCCACATAGTCCAGGCCAAGGCGCCTCAGGCTCTGGTCCAGGCTGGAGACCAGATATTTTTTCGAGCCCCAGTCGCCATAAGGCCCAGGCCACATGGTATAGCCCGCTTTGGTGGAAATAATCAGCTCGTCACGGTAGGGAAGCAAATCCTCGCGCAGCAAACGACCGAAATTGGCTTCGGCGGATCCGGGCGGCGGCCCGTAGTTGTTGGCCAGGTCAAAATGGGTAATGCCTAAATCAAAGGCGCGGCGCACCATGGCGCGGCTGGTTTCCAGCAGCGTAACGTCGCCGAAGTTATGCCACAGGCCGAGAGAAACCGCCGGCAGTTGCAGACCGCTGTTACCGCAGCGACGATACAGCATATCGTCGTAACGGGTTGGATTGGCCAGGTAAACCATAAATGTTCCTTTTATTATGACTATCAGGGTAGGTAACAGATTAACGCTTACGCCCCAGGCGGACGATCGCTTACGCGCTTCGGCGACGAATTCGGGACGGATAATATATTGCGCTGAGTATTAGTTAAGCGATAGATTCAGTTAAAAATAATTCCTCTTAAACAATCAATCCAGCGCCAGGGTCGCCACTCGATTAATGCGGCCGCCGGTCATGAGGATCTTAACGTGAAAACACTAGGGCTTTTAGGCGGCATGAGCTGGGAATCCACTCTACCCTACTACCGCTTGATTAACCAAGGCATTAGCGCCGCATTGGGCGGTTTGCATTCCGCAAACCTGGTGCTGTACAGCGTCGATTTCGCCGAAATAGCCCGGCTACAGGCCGAGGGCGACTGGCAGCGGGCGGGGGACCTGCTGGCCGGCAAGGCGGTATTGCTGCAAAAAGCCGGCGCCGAGGCCATCGTACTGTGCACCAATACCATGCATAAAGTGGCGGAAACCATAGAATGGGCATGTCCGCTGCCGCTATTGCATATCGCCGATGCCACCGCACTGGAAATCAATGCCCAGGGCGCGCGGCGGGTCGGGTTATTAGGCACCCGCTTTACCATGCAACAGGATTTTTATCGCCAGCGTATTGAGCACCCGCACGGCATTGAGGTCATCCTTCCCCCCGCGGTGGAAATGGACGAGATCCATCGCATTATTTTCGAGGAGCTGTGCCTTGGGATCATTCGGGACGAATCACGGGGCACATTCCGCCGCATTATCGCCTCGCTGGAGCGCCGGGGCATTGACGGCCTGATCCTCGGCTGCACCGAAATCGGCCTGTTGGTCGGCAACGATGACGCCACCGTGCCGCTGTTCGACACCACCACCATCCACGCCGCCGCCGCGGTGGCCTTTGCGCTGGGATAAAGGCGAATCCGAAAGCAAACTCAATTTATAGCATTGGCCAATATAACTGGTATTATTATTATATTAATAAATCGTTTATGGTTGCTGCCCGGTCACCCGCCGACGGCAAGTGGCAGAGTAAGTGGAGCCTCAGATAATGACAAAATATGCCCTGGTCGGCGACGTTGGCGGAACCAATGCCCGACTGGCGTTATGCGATATGGACAATGGCGCGATTTCCCATATCCATACCTATTCCGGTAAAGATTATGCCACGCTTGAAGCGGTGATCCGCCACTACCTGACGGCGCAAAAGGTTGAGGCCACCGAGGCCTGTATCGCCATTGCCTGTCCGATTACCGATGACTGGGTGGAAATGACCAACAGCACCTGGGCCTTTTCCATCAAGGCGATGAAGGCCAGCCTGGGACTGTCGCGCCTGGAGGTCATTAATGATTTCACCGCCGTCTCGATGGCGGTGCCGATGCTGACCGCCGGCGATGTGGTGCAGTTTGGCGGCGGCACGGCGCAGGCCGAGCGGCCGATAGCCGTTTACGGCGCCGGCACCGGCCTGGGCGTGTGCCATCTGCTGCATCTGACCGAACGCTGGGTAAGCCTGCCGGGCGAGGGCGGCCATGTCGACTTCGCGCCCGCCAGCAAAGAGGAAGCCGATGTTCTGGCGGTGCTGCGCGACGAGTTCGGCCATGTGTCGGCCGAGCGCGTATTGTCGGGTCCCGGACTGGTCAATTTATATCGTAGCCTGGTCACCATAGACGGCCGCGCGCCGGACCCGCTGGAGCCGCAGCAGGTCACGGAACGGGCGGTCGCCGGCGGTAATGACGACTGCCGGCGCGCGCTATCGCTGTTCTGCGTACTGATGGGCCGTTTTGGCGGCAACCTGGCGCTGAATATGGGCACGTTTGGCGGCGTTTATATCGCCGGCGGCCTGGTGC
Source organism: Acerihabitans sp. (assembly GCF_036398755.1). NCBI lineage: Bacteria > Pseudomonadati > Pseudomonadota > Gammaproteobacteria > Enterobacterales > Pectobacteriaceae > Acerihabitans > Acerihabitans sp. The sequence goes on from NZ_DASWOM010000127.1 coordinate 3,241, forward strand.
CGCATTTCCTGGCGTTTTTCCGCGCGTCCGGTTTTCGCGCGGCGTTTGAGGACAAAGGCCGCTTCAAAGACTACGTGCGCGACATCCCGGTATTTCTGATAAGCCACGAACAGCCGGGCCTGCTTGGCGCCGGGGCGCACATGCGCCAGTTAATGGGCCTGAAACTCCAGCCACTCGCCTGATATCCCACGCGCGCCGGTGTATCCGGCGGCGGGTCTACAATCGCATCAGTTGCCGGAAAGCCTTGACCTTGCTGCGGCTTACCGGCACTTCAAAATCCAGATCGCTTAAGCGCAGCAGATAGGTATTGTTAAACCAGGGCACAATCTCACGAATTTTCCCCAGGTTGACCACATATGACCGATGACAACGAAAGAAAAACTCCTCCGGCAGGCGACCGCAAAATTCCGTTATGACCATCGGCATGGTAAATTCCTCGCGCCGCGTATAGACCATCGTCACTTTTTCCTGCGCCGCGGCATAATAGATGTTGCTGATATCGGTGACGATAATTCGCTCGTCTTTCATCAGGTTTATGGCGTGTTGACTGCGCGCTGACGGCGTGCCGATGGCCGGCGCCGCCGAGGCGGCCTGATGCTGCGCCTCCAGCTTTTGCAGCATGGTCACGATGCGCGATTCCTGATAGGGCTTGAGGATATAGTCAAACGCTTCCAGCTCAAACGCCTCCACCGCGTGCTCCTTATAGGCGGTGATAAAGATAATTTCCGGCTTGTGGTTGAATTTACTGATATTCTGCGCCAGCAAAACGCCGTCAAGAGAAGGGATGTTAATATCGAGAAAAATCACGTCCACCTGATGGTGCTGGAGATAGCGCAGCACATCCAGCCCGTCGTCGAACGTGGCCTCTATCTGGATGCCGCTGTGCTTATGGATCAGGTAGCTTAATTCTTCCTGGGCGAGGAATTCGTCTTCGACAATTATGGCTTTCATGGCGCCTCGTGGTTAATCATGTCATCCATGGACGTCATGCCGCCAGCTTCCGGGGTTGGCGAGTGATGTAAAACCAAATCTCGGTGCCCGGCTCCAGGCGGCGGATATGCAGCCCTTCGCCGTACAGCAACAGAACCCGGTGATGAACGTTCAACAGGCCGATTTTCCCGGCCGGCTGTTCATTGCGCTTGACCTGTTCGATGACATCTTCGCTGATGCCGCCGCCGGTGTCCTTCACCGCGATACGGACCCGGCCGTCGGTATCCTCCCGCACAGAAATGACCACCACGCCTTTGCCGCGGCAGGGCTGGATGCCATGCACAATGGCGTTTTCCACCAGCGGCTGGATCAACAGGCTGGGCAGGGGGAAAGACAGCTCTTCATCAATATCAAAAATAACGCTTAGTTTGCTGCCGAAACGCGCCTGTTCAATGGCGATATAATCCTGGATTTGATAAAGCTCTTTTTTAATATCGATTTGCGCGCCGTTCAATTCCAGATTGTAGCGCAGATAACGGGACAGATTGGTAATCAGCTGCCGGGCGGTATCCGGATTGATGCGGATCGACGAGGATATGGCGTTGAGCGCGTTAAACAGGAAATGCGGGTTGATTTTGCTCTGCAAGGCGCGTAGTTCCGCCTGATCGGCCATTTCGCGCAGCTGCTCGATGCGCGATACCTCGATTTGCGTCGACATTATCTGCGACAGACCGATGGCCATGACCTTAAGGGAATTGGTAATCTGATGGGCATGGCGGTAGTAAATCTTCAGGCTGCCGGTCACCACCCCTTTTTCCCATAACGGGATGATGATCAGCGAATGGATTTGCGGCGTGCGGTCCGCCTCGTCGTTATTCTTGATGGTAATGCTGCCGCTTTGAATGCTTTCCCGGGTGGTCTCGCTGATGATTTCATGGCCGATATTATACATTTCGGCCCCGACGCCGACATACGCCAGTATGTGGTGTTCATTGGTGATGGCCACGGCGTCGGCCTTGATATCGTCACGGATGATGGCGCAAATGGTGGCCAGGGATTCGCTGTCGATATGACGAAAATAGGGCAAGGTCTTATTGGCGATATCCAGCGCCAGCTTGGCCTGACGGGCGGCGATCACTTCTTTCTCGTCTTCCACCCCCTGTACCAGCAGCACGATCATGCCGATGCTGACCCCGCCGAGGATCATCGGCAACGCAATTTTCGACACGATATCCAGCCCGAGGGACATCGGCTGCGCCCAGAGAACAACCAATAGCATGGTCAGACATTCGCACAGCATGCCGCCCAGGATGCCGATGCCCCAGCGATGCTCCTTTATCACCTTCAGCTTGATATAGCCCGACACAAACCCCGCCGCCACGCTGCTGATAAGACATGGCACCGAGGTCGGGCCGTCGATATCGATTAAATAACGATGCACGCCGGCAATGGTTCCGGTGGCGATGCCGACCCAAGGCCCGAATAAAATACCTCCGGACATGACCGCGATAATCCGTACGTTGATAAGCGAGCCTTCAACATGGATGCCGGAATAGGTACTGAAAATGGCGAACAGGGAAAAAATAAGCGTGACCGCCAGCAATTCCTGGCCGGTATGCTGTTCTTTTTGTAATAACTGGCGAAACTGACGGATACGCGTCAATAAAAACAGGCAAATCAACATTAACGCCGCCCGCTCATAAACCGCCAGCAGCATATCGAACATTTCTTGCACCACGACATCCCGGTAAATGGCCAACCTTTGTCCGTTACTATAAGCAATAGGCGTCGGCCGCGCCAGCTGTCCGCCCCCGCCCGCGGTCAGGATAGCCGCGGACCGGCTGTGATCGGTATCATGAAACGGGGAAGCCTGAGCAAAGATAAGGGGTTATGACATTGCGCCGATAAACGGCCGCCGACGGCTTTTCATGGCCGGGGTGGCGCAGATAAAGAGGAATTAATCGATGATTAAATTCTTATATTTCCTCTTTTTGGCGATGTCCTGGGTAATGAAGGCCATGGATATTGAAATCAGGCCGGTTATGGGATAGTTTCAGGGACAGGCCCTTGCGGGGGCCGCGTCGCTCGGATGGTCCGGGCGCTAACGTATATAAAGAGGATATTATGGCCGCTTCCGGTTTGCCACGGCGTTTCACACGCATCGATCGTCTCCCCCCTTATGTGTTTAATATTACCGCCGAGTTAAAAATGGCCGCGCGCCGACGCGGGGAAGATATTATCGATTTCAGCATGGGGAATCCCGACGGACCCACTCCGCCGCACATCGTGGAAAAGCTCTGTACCGTCGCCAAACGCGAGGATACCCATGGCTACTCCACCTCCCGGGGGATTCCGCGGCTGCGGCGCGCGATCTCGGGCTGGTACGCCGATCGTTATGGCGTCGAAATCGACCCCGACAGCGAAGCCATCGTCACCATCGGTTCCAAAGAGGGGCTGGCGCATCTGATGCTGGCCACGCTTGACCATGGCGATACCGTCCTGGTGCCTAATCCCAGCTATCCGATCCACATCTACGGCGCGGTCATTGCCGGCGCGCAGGTGCGGTCCGTGCCGCTGGTGGAAGGGGTGGATTTTTTCCGCGAGCTGGAGCGCGCCATTCGCGAGTCTATCCCCACGCCGAAGATGATGATCCTGGGTTTCCCGTCCAACCCTACGGCGCAGTGCGTCGAACTGGATTTTTTTGAGCGGGTGGTGGCGCTGGCGCGGCAGTACGGCGTGCTGGTGGTACACGATCTGGCCTATGCCGATATCGTCTATGACGGCTGGAAAGCGCCGTCGATTATGCAGGTGCCGGGCGCCAAAGAGATTGCGGTGGAGTTCTTCACCTTATCCAAAAGCTATAACATGGCCGGATGGCGCATCGGGTTTATGGTGGGTAACCCCGAGCTGGTCAACGCCCTGGCGCGCATCAAAAGCTACCATGACTACGGCACCTTTACCCCTCTCCAGGTGGCCGCCATCGCCGCGCTGGAAGGGGATCAGCAGTGCGTGCTGGATATCGTGGAACAGTACCACCAACGCCGCAATGTGCTGGTGCGCGGCTTGCACGAGGCGGGATGGATGGTGGAAACGCCGAAGGCGTCCATGTACGTCTGGGCCAGGATCCCGGAGCACTATGCCTCCCTCGGCTCCCTGGAGTTCGCCAAAAAGCTGCTCTCGGACGCCAAGGTCTGCGTATCTCCCGGTATCGGGTTCGGCGATTACGGCGATACCCACGTCCGCTTCGCGCTGATTGAAAACCAGGATCGCATCCGGCAGGCGGTGCGCGGCATCAAGGCCATGTTCCGCGCCGATGGCGTGCTAACGCCCGCCGCCGCCAAGGCGATTACGCAATAGCGGCCAACCCGGCCGGAGGGCGCCTGATTGCCCTCCGGCCGGCAGCGGGGAAATGCCGCGGCTTGCGTTTCGCCACAGGCAAAATTGCGTCTTAATTGATAAATAATTCTAATCAGACTTGGGTGTGATAACCGCGCCTTAGGGGGGGCGACCGCCATTCGGCAGGGCAGATAAGATGGCGGAGCATTCGCCGGAGAATACTTACAGTTCAGAAGATGTTATCCTAATCACAATAAGAGTAATATAAGCAGGCTATGTTTAGCGCCGTGGGCTGCCTGTGCCGTGCTTTTGTCCAAGTAGGAAATTATGAGAAATCTTGTCATTGATATTTTGAAAAAAATGGCCAAAGCGGATGCGGCGGCAAAAGAACTGACCGCCCAGGTCGAGGCTCAGTCCCTTCTGCTGGCCGCGCTGGTGCTGACCGTCGGACAGGGTAGCTCGTCGGTTATGGCGACCAACATTGAAAAAGCCATTTTATCGGCTTCCAGCGCCAGCGAAGAAATTCTGCAAACCGATGTGGATTTACTGTTGGCCCATTTTGTTCGCTTGATTTCAGTCTCGCAGTTTGTGGAAGTCAACGGCGATGATGAAAAGGTCGACAACAAAGAGTAAGCCGGCACTAAACAGATTAACTTTATCGTATATTCTGACAGCTTGACTGACCGATGAAACCATCATTTTTCTTATAATTGACGCGGTGTTTCCCGTCGTGGTGGTTTTTTAACCTGAAGTTCAGTGGTTATCTTTATGCCGGCGTCAGGCTAATTAATGCATGGATACCTTTTACATTCAGCATAGCCTATTGTTCAAAAATAGCTTGTGCTATCAAGCGTAATAAGATAATAACAGTAAGTTAACTTCTAATTAATATTCCCCGGAACACTCTCGACGCTTTAGCCCTGGCGCATTCGCCAGGGCGCGGCCGTATTAACGTCGCCATAAACTTTATTACCGCTAAAGGTTATCTATTATGGCCGACCCGCGGCTCGGCCTGGTGATGTACCCATTTTTTGCCATGGTGTTTCACCGCGCGGTGGTGGCGCTGATATTTATGTACCGTTTTAGGGTGGTATTCATCACCGGCATGGGAATATGCCAGCGGCGCAAACGGCAGGGATAAAACCAATGTAATCATAGCGATGATTAACGTCTTCATGATAATGCCTTTCCTGTGAAAATTATTTTCATCATCTGGATAACATCTCAGTGTAGTGGAAATTCACCCTCAACAGTTTCTTTCAGCATGAAAAACGTCATCTCGGTTCGTAACACCCCTGCCTGGGTTCGCCAGTTTGGCAAGCAAGCATCCTGAGCCCAAGACGCCTGTTCGCCCATCAGGCTCCCAAGGCTCAAGCCCCGGCCGCGGGAGCCCTATGCGATCGCCTTCCCGAATTGCCTTTAATGTCCCGGCGGACGCGATCAAGCATAATGCATCCAGGGCGGCGCCGTGTTATCGATGAACTGGAGAATAGCGTTCATGCGTGGCCCCGCGGCGAGGGCGCGAGGGTAACCGGCCTTGTCCGCCGGGCCGGTTACCCTTGGCGGAGTGAATACCCGGCCGCAGAGAAGGGCTGGAAAAAAACAGGCGGTCAGAGGCCTAAAATCATGACACTCGACACGTTTCAACAGGCGGCTAATATCAGCGCCGGATTAGCCGCGCGCTGGTTTGCGCCTATGGTCATTATCATGGATGAATATAACATCGATACCCCGCTGCGCCAGGCTGCTTTTATTGCGCAAATCGGCACCGAATCAGGCGGATTTGGCATATTATCCGAGTCGTTTAATTATTCGATAAATGGTTTGAAAATATTCGGCAATCGCTTAACGCCCGGCCAGCGCGAATCGTTAGGCCGCAGGCCGGATGAAAGAACCCTGCCCCTCGACAGGCAGCAGCAAATAGCCAATATCGTATATGGCGGCAGATACGGAAATACCCAACCGGGAGACGGCTGGTTATTCCGTGGGAGAGGCTTAAAGCAGGTGACATTTCGCGCCAATTATGCCGCATGCGGCAAAGCGCTCGGGCTGGACCTGCTGGCGGACCCGGATTTATTATTGACGGATATCAATGCCGCGCGTTCCGCCGGGTGGTTTTGGCAGGCCAACAAATGCAACGCTTTTGCCGATATCGGCGATATGGTGGGTCTGACAAGACGCATCAACGGCGGCGCCAATGGCCTGGCCGACAGGCAGGCCCGCTATAAAATCGCCGTGGATGCGTTATGCTGAATATTGGCGACCTTTAGCCACAACCCGTAAGGCCCACCGCCAGGCGGGCCTTACGCCTTGATATAAACGGCGGGTAAATGCTTTTCACTTATGCAGTTGAAAAATATCGCGCTCAACAGCATCAACACATGATCATATTGCTTTAAAAGGAACCAATATGATAAAAATGCCGCTTCCCGTTTGTTTGTTAAGCCTGGTGTTTACCTGCGCATGCACTGCGGGCCGAAGGTTATCAGCCGCTTTGCGACGCCGCCAAAAAAGCCGTTCGCCATGCTGATTTACCGGCGGCGCCCGATGCGGAAGTATACGAAATATTCAAGCGGCCAACGGGTGAGTTTATGCCGGCGCAATGTAACGGGTAGCCGAGCGGAAGAAGTCGGCGGCACTGAATAGAATATTCGCTAAGTACACAGGCGCGGAGTTTATCCAGATTACCTTACCCATCGGCCGGTTTAGCTTGAAAACGCCGGCTATCTGTAATGGTCAGGAAAATATAACGATAAAGGGATCTCATGGCACCGCGCTTTCACTCGAATCCACATCCCTGGATGCAAACCTAAATATCACCTCCGTTCGCCGGATAACATTAAAATCTAGAAATGGAAGCGCTACAGCCCTCCGTTGCGGGCGCGAAAATAGGCGTACGCCTTAATTACACCCATCAGGATGAAGTACACACCGATAGCATATTCAAAAATTGCTCAGTTACCGTAACGGCCCAGGCAGAGAGAGTGACTATACGTGATGGTTTTTTCCTGGCAACAATGACTTTTCATTCTATCTCTTTATTGGGATTATTAATTAGCAAACATATGCGATGTAATGTCTTTTGGTAATTAATTAAAATATTAGATCATCCTCATCTTAAGGATAGTGGCTGTTAACTCCTGGGTATGATATTAATGAATTTCGGTAACAATTTCAGAGGTCAACATGGATACGAGTTCATATGTAGAAGAAAAAACCCCAGAAATAAACATCTCAAACTCCCTGAAAAGTGTTTTTGATAAATTCAGTCGTCCACTAACATTAAGGGATAAATCGTCAAGAGTCATATATAGTAATGATGCGGCGGCGGATTTTTTGTCAGTAAAATCAGTTAAAGACTTGAATGGTAAGCTTGATGATGAAATAGACTGTCCGCTGTTTAACGATGAAGTCGCAAATGCAGAATTTGACAGGCAATATAAGCGAACATGGCAGCATGAATTATGCTTTGCAACTTTAGAAATACATCCCAATGCTCTTAATCGTCCGTTTATTTATAGGAAAATGCCATTTTATAACGACAATATGGAATGTGTAGGGATGTATGGATATGCAGAGGATTTAAAAGTCTACTCTCTAAATGATTACATTAAAGGTCAAATGCCAGGATCATTGTTGCTAAACAAGCCCGATGATTTTTTCACAGAGCGAGAATGTGAGATAATGTTTTATCGTCTACAAGGACTTAAAGCTAAAGATGCGGCTACAAGGTTAAATATTACCTTAACTACATTCAATAATTATATACAAAAGCTTTATCAAAAAGCGGGTGTAACCAATATCGATGAACTCAAGGAAATATGTACCAAGCTGAACTACCATCGTTACCTACCTAATAGGTTTTTAGCAAAAGAATCAATAAAATTTGATGATTCAAATACTTAACAAGCCGCGGTTGTGGACTTCGCGCGGTGATAAAACTAAATTTTACCACCGCTCAATGGCATAAGACTTTCATGGCACATACCGCTTCTCCTGCTCAACGCCGCATGCTTATGCTGTATAAAAAAACAGTATTCGGAGCATGCATTATGGGTTTTCCTTCTCCCGCACAGGACTACATCTAGGCACCGCTCAGCCTGGATGACGGTGCATCCAGCGAAAAGGCGCAACCTACATGATGCGCGCTGACAGTACCATGCTGCACGCCGGCATTTTCAAAGGCGCGATCCTCGTTGTTGATGCCAGTCAGAAGGCTGTCCACGGTAGCCTAGTGGTCGCGGAGGTGGATGGATGCCGGTACACAAGGCGCCCGCACCTGTACCCGCATCCTGGGTTGGAGCGCTTGAATTCTGGGCATGTGTAACTGAGAGATCTGGGGGAGGGGGTTAGCATATTCTGAGTGGCCACGTTCTGCGTGAACGATATGCGCAGCGGGGAGTGGGATGATACGGAGGTGCTGTGGTGGCTATGTGGGTAACGACACCGATTACCCACATTAAAAGTAAGCCCGCAATGGCCATTATTTAATAATAACCACTATATACGGCGCAAAGGGAGGTGAAGGAAATTGCAACAGCGCTGACGATTAGAATAAATTGCGCTGCCTTACTGCCTGTTTGATTTAATTTGCCGCTATATGCCAACATTGCTATAAGGAGAGTTGGTATAAAATATCTACCCTGCAATCCAAAAACTGCCGGAAATGGTTGTTTGGTTGCAAAAATATATAGTGGGAGGCAGATTATAACAAGTGAGGCTAACGCTAGAGAAACCATATAAAAACCTATCTTTCTACTCAATATATTCTTACCGCAAAATGCGATTAGCACAAAGTTCAAGAAAGAAGCAAAGTAGCACCACTTTGGCAATGGGATAGTCAGCCACCCCAGCTTACCAATAAGTGACTCGTAAAGGTTCCATTTATCTCCGAATGGAAAGGTAAACGGAACATTATACATTTCAACAAAAAGTGACATGGGATTATTTTTAAGGTACTGAATATTTTCTTCAAAATTTACAGCGTGAGGGGTTGACCCTTTTGAGGTAACCAATAGAAGAATATGAACAACACATGGTATGGCTATAAGAAATAAAGACTTCTTTATTATTCCAGGAATATTCCCTTTGTAACCATTTAAGAAAATAATCGGGATTGAAGCGGCAACTATCCATGCATATGCGGGCTTTGAGAAGCAAATTCCGATTGATGCAATGAATATTAAAATTAAATATTTCCCTTCGTTTGATCTTATATAACGATACAAGCATGCTATATAGATCATGGTCAAAGAGATCAGGAAAGAGTCTGCGGCAATTGCGGAAAATTGATATAAAACTGTTGGCAGCAATGATACAGTAAAAAACACAAACCTTAGGTCTGGAGCTATTTTAATTGCAAAAAAAACAAGCATAACGGATACGATAAGAGATACTATTCTAGATGAATACAGATAAGTTCCAAAACTCAGGTCTAATGAGCAACTTATTTTGTAGTTAAGCGCCGAAAGAAGGTATGGCAATGGTGAATATGAGCTTACGCCATTATTAACCTTAGCCATCGCAGGTGTGCACATCATTTTCCTGTGAGTTATTGTTTTAATTTCGCCATCGCTTATATTGTAAGGAGGGTTTAGCATTCTTGAGTTATCAAGTGGAGCATACCATGAATGAATATCTGGCATCTTGAGAGTATTGTTAACTCCAAAAAAATTACCTTGAGCGACCCTCACTATCTTTACTTGATGGGCCATTTCATCCGGCGTGGCATTCGGTGGAGTGACGAACACAAATGCTAGACCAAATAAAAATGCAAGTATTAAATAGAACCCACTAAAATCTAAGCTGGGGAAGGAAAACACAATTCCATTTTTCAATTAATCTACTCCAAATATTGTACAGCCAAACTAATGTTAGATTTTTTACTCATTATATCATGTGATTACGAAATCCATACCTCAAGTAATCACTTTCTTGATCGTGTTGCCAAGCGTGGTTGATTTCTCACCATTAAACAGGACAGCGAGGCACATGATGGTGATCTTCGTTGCAGGGGGATCTTAAGTATAGAAGGGAATAGTGATGATAGTCCGGTGCTGTGAGGGCCATCACAGCCGGTCGAGGTAATCCGCGTACCACTGCATCATCTCGTGCCGCTTATCGAGGTATTGAGCGTGATGGTAAATGCCGCGGATGTTATTTTTCTGAGTGAGCCTGCTGCCTTTCTATGGCATCCTTAGGCCAGCCATGTTCATTTAGAATTGTACTGAACTGGTGACGAAAACCGTGGCCGCTTGCAAGTCCTTCATCGCCAATCTGCCGGATAACAAGCAAAACGGCATTTTCGCTGATTGATTTTTTCTTGTCGTTCCTGCCTGGAAACACAAATGATGAGATTTCCGTTATTGGCTTCAGCATTTTTAATATAGCAATGACCTGTTCTGACAGCGGGACGATGTGCACGCATCGCCCCTCCATTGCATCGGCTAAATCTGGGGCGGGATTGTATTTGGCCCTGCCGGTGATAATCGCCTATCTGAACACCTCCCCGCATCTTCCCCTCGCCTTGTTCGCCCGCTCCCTGGAAAGCGTTATTCAAATCGGCGGATCACGCGTAACAACACCAACGGCTCAATCTCATCCATCCTAAATTGCCCGATGAATGGCAGTATGTCATCTGTGAACATGCGCTCCAACTCGAGGGCATAGCCATTTTCCCGCTAACCGGCACCTAAAGGTAGAGGCCGCCACTTTCCAAAACTCGGTATGGCTTCTCTTTCGGCTTAGCTGCCTCTTCTGTTTTATCGTGAGCATTGGGTAAAATCGATTTGGGTAAAAATAATTTACCCAGCATTTACCCAGAATGGGATGCGGCTGCCAACGTACTAATGCGAACTGCTGCGAACGATGGATATGGAATGTTGCGGGATTTACTGGGTTTTTGTGGACGATTACGGACGATAGCGAACTATGTCTATGTACTATGTCTATGTAATGGTGTCCCCGACAGGAATCGAACCTGTAACTAGCCCTTAGGAGGGGCTTGTTATATCCGTTTAACTACGAGGACCCGACAGCGGGCGTGATTATACCTGATTACGCACCGAATATAAGCGCTTAACCGTTCGTTTGCTCATTCCGTCGACAATCGCGGGCAAAAAAAACGATTTACCCGCTTCGCCACGGCAACATTGCCCCCCGGTAGGCGCTGCGGTTAGTCTTCCCCCTGGTCCACCTTCTGTTTGTCGTTTACCCGGCGTTCGTCCCGGGGCGCGTTTTGTTTCAGCGCCTGCTTGCGCTGGCGGCTGAGATCGTTGCGGATTTGCGCATGGCTGAGCAGCGCGAAGATAAAAGAGCCGCCGACGATATTCCCGGCCAGGGTGGGCAGGGCGAACGGATAAACGAAGTGATGCCAGGGAATGTCGCCGTTAAATACCAGATAGAACACCTCCACCGATCCCACCACGATATGGGTAAGATCGCCAATGCCCACCAGGTAGGTCATCAGGATGATCACCAGGATTTTGGCATTGCCCGCCGAGGGCATCATCCAGACCATGGAGGCGATTATCCAGCCGGCGATAATGCCGTTGGCGAACATATCGCCGGGAGGATTGACCATTACCGCGCGCGATAGGTCGACAAACGCCTCGCGGGTGGCCGGATTAAATATCGGCATATGGAGAAAGGCGAACGCCACCGCCGCCGTTCCCGCCAGGTTGCCCAGCAGCACCACGCCCCACAGCCGCAGCAGGATCAGGATATTATGGCCGGTGGGTTTTTGCATGATCGGCAATACCGCCGTGAGCGTATTTTCGGTAAACAGCTGTTGGCGCGACATAATGACAATAATAAACCCCAGGGTGTAGCCCAGGTTTTCCAGCAAGAAACCGGCGGCGTTCCCCGGCAGGCGGGCATGGAGAATGCCCCTGGCCATCAGCGACGCGCCCATCGACAGCCCGGCGGCCACCGCCGACCACAGCAGCGCCTGGCCGTCGCGCTCCAGCTCTTTTTCGCCTTCCTCGCGGATCAACTCATGGATGGCGGCGGCGCGCGAAGGAAGGTTTTGTTCTTTTACCTCGATATTGGTGTTGGCGTCATGTTCATCGCTCTGCACGGCGACGCCGGGTTCCGCCTGTTTATCGGTATCGCTCATCCTTATTCCTTATCAATGGGGTTATTAACTCATTAGCTATTAATTAATAAGCGTAGCGGCTTTAAGGCGCGGCGGCGTTGAAAATAGGGCCGTCTGGCCGCAGGATCGCCGCCTGAATTGTCACCAGGGGGAGGCAATACGTAACAAAATTTTAACTTTGCTGGTATTTGTTGCGTTTTATTGATCTAATACAAGCCATCCAGGGACGAAAAAGAATGCAATGAGGGTGAACCGCGCCGCGCGAGTCGCCTATGCTATGATTGCCATACGATTAATAATGAGTTGGATTCCTGATGCTGGAAGCAGACAACCTGTCCTGTATTCGTGATGATCGCGTCTTGTTTTCCGGATTAAGCTTCTGTATTTCTCCCGGTGATATTGTCCAGGTCGAGGGCGCCAACGGCGCCGGCAAAACCTCGCTGCTGCGCATCCTGGCGGGTCTGGCCGAACCGGACGCGGGGCAGGTCAGCTGGCGGCGGCAATCCATTCGCCGTGAGCGGGCAATGTATCATCGGGAACTGCTGTTTATCGGCCATCGGTCCGGGATCAATGGGGCCCTGACGCCGCTGGAAAACCTGGCTTTTTTCCAGGCGCTGGGCGGCGGTGAATGCCGTGAGGCTGACCTGTGGCGGGCATTGGCGCAGGTGGGGTTGCCGGGATACGAGGAACTGCCCGCGGCCGGGCTGTCCGCCGGCCAGCAGCGGCGCATTGCGCTGGCCCGTTTGTGGCTTAGCCCGGCGCCGCTGTGGATCCTGGATGAGCCGCTGACCGCCATCGATCGGCAGGGCGTGGCGCAGCTGATGTCATTATTTGCCGCGCACGCCGACGCGCGGGGCATGGTGCTGCTGACTACCCATCAGGCGCTGCCCGACAGCCATGCGCGGGTGCGCAAAATTGTCTTGGGTGAACAGTTGGAGGCGGCGGCGCCATGTTCTGCCTGATCGTGCGCCGCGAACTGCGGCTGGCATTGCGCCATCGCGCGGATATTGTTAATCCGCTGTGGTTTTTCCTGATCGTGATTTCATTATTCCCGCTCGGCGTGGGGCCGGAGCCGCAGCTGCTGCGGCGTATCGCGCCGGGTATTATCTGGGTGGCGGCATTGCTGGCCTGCCTGCTTTCGCTGGAACGGTTGTTCCACGATGATTTCCATGACGGTACCCTTGAGCAATTGCTGGTGTCCGCGCTGCCGCTGCCGGTGGTGGTGCTGGGCAAGGTCTGCGCCCATTGGCTGGTGACCGGGCTGCCGCTGCTGTTGCTGTCGCCGCTGGTGGCGTTGTTCCTGGCGCTGGACCGCCATGCCTGGCAGGCGATGGCGCTGTCGTTATTATTGGGGACCCCCACCCTGAGCCTGATTGGCGCTATCGGCGCCGGACTGACGCTAAGGTTGCGTAAAGGGGGGGTGCTGTTGAGCCTGCTGCTGCTGCCGTTATTTATACCGGTACTGATATTTGCCACCGCCGCGCTGGACAATGCCGCGCAAGGGCTGCCCTATAACGGCTTCCTGGCGATCCTCGGCGCCATGCTGGCGGGGAGCGTGATGCTGGCGCCTTTCGCCACCGCCGCCGCGCTGCGCGTGAGCCTGCAATAGCACGCGGCCTGCCGACAAGAGCAGTCTGGGTTATGTTTTTTTTACTGTGAGCAAAGCGAAAAATGTGGAAGACACTACATCTTTGGGCGAAGCCGGAGCGGCTGTATCAGCTTTGCGGCCGGCTGATCCCCGTTCTGGCCGTGGCGAGCGCCGCGACGCTTTTGCTCGGCTGGGGCTGGGGATTTGGTTTTGCCCCGCCGGACTATCAGCAAGGCGATAGTGTTCGTATTATGTATATTCATGTGCCCGCCGCCATGTGGTCGATGGGGGTGTACGCCGCGATGGCCGTGGCCGCGTTTATCGGCCTGGTCTGGCAGATGAAGATGTCCGATCTGGCGGCCGCCGCCATGGCGCCGGTGGGCGCGGTGTTTACGTTTATCGCGCTGGTTACCGGCTCCGCCTGGGGAAAACCGATGTGGGGCACCTGGTGGGTATGGGACGCCAGGCTGACTTCGGAACTGGTACTGCTGTTTCTTTACCTCGGCGTCATGGCGCTGTACAACGCGTTTGAAGACCGGCGTCTCGCCGGGCGCGCCGCCGGCATCCTGATCCTGGTGGGGGTGGTCAATCTGCCGATAATTCATTATTCCGTGCAGTGGTGGAATACCCTGCATCAAGGCTCGACCAATATGCAACAAAGCATTGATCCCAGCATGCGCGCCCCGCTGCGCTGGGCGATCCTCGGATACCTGCTGTTATTTATCACCCTGGCGCTGATGCGTCTGCGCAACCTGATCCTGCTGCAAGACCGCCATCGTCCCTGGGCGGTGGCGCTGGCTGAAAAGGGGCGGCAATCGTGAGCCCGGCATTTTTTTCCTGGGCGGCGTTTTTCGCCATGGGCGGCTATGGATTTTACGTCTGGCTGGCGGTGCTTGCCACCCTCGCGTCCCTGGCCGGGCTGATAGCCCATACCCTGTGGCACCGCCGCCAGCTGCTGGACGCCATTCGCCGCCAGCAGGCGCGCGCGCTGCGCATGCGCGGCGGCGCGGCGAGCGTGCCGGCCGGGCGGCGGGGGGATGCGCGATGACGCCGCGCCGTAAAAACCGTCTTTACCTGGTCGTCGCGATGCTGTTGGGCGCCGCGCTTATCGTGACGCTTATGCTTTACGCCCTCGGCGCCAATATCGATTTGTTTTATACGCCGCGCGAGATCCTCGAGGGCAAAGGCGAGAGCCAGCAGTTGCCGCATATCGGCCAGCGTCTGCGCATAGGCGGCATGGTGATGCCGGGATCGGTAAAACGCGATCCGCATACCCTGAAGGTGACCTTCAGGATCTATGACGCGGTCGGCTCCGTGCCGGTCAGCTACGACGGCATTTTGCCGGATCTGTTCCGCGAGGGGCAGGGCGTGGTGGCGCAGGGCGTGCTGGGCGCGGGCAACCTGATCCAGGCGCGGGAAGTGCTGGCCAAACATGACGAAAACTATACTCCCCCCGAAGTGAAGGATGCGATGGAACCCAGCCATAGACCCGCCGGGCAACGCGCCGTGGCCGAGGGCAGCGCCCCGCCCGTGACGGCTAAGGGACGGTTATGATCCCGGAGCTCGGTAATTTTCTGCTGTGCCTGGCCATCGGGCTGGCCCTGCTGCTGACGGTGTATCCCCTTTGGGGCGCCGCCCGGCAGGACGCCAGGCTGATGGCGGTGGCCCGGCCGTTGTCCTACGGGGTGTTCGCGGCCATCGCCGGGGCCTTTGTCTGCCTGGTGTACGCGTTTGTGATGAATGATTTTTCCGTGGCTTATGTGGTGAATAATTCCAATAGCGCGCTGCCGGTATACTACCGTGTCGCCGCCACCTGGGGCGCCCATGAAGGCTCGCTGCTGCTATGGGTGCTGTTGCTCAGCGCCTGGACGCTGGCGGTGGCGCTGTTCAGCCGCAGCATGCCGGACGAGGCCATAGCCCGGGTGCTGTCGGTGATGGGCATGATCAACAGCGGTTTTCTGGCGTTTATTTTGCTCACCTCCAATCCGTTTGCGCGCGCCCTGCCGGATATTCCCATCGACGGACGCGATTTGAATCCGGTGTTGCAGGATATCGGCCTGATTTTCCATCCGCCGCTGTTGTATATGGGCTATGTGGGTTTCTCGGTGGCGTTTTCGTTTGCCATCGCTTCGCTTATCGCCGGCCGGCTGGATACCGCCTGGGCGCGCTGGTCCCGTCCCTGGACCCAGGCGGCCTGGATTTTCCTGACGCTTGGCATCGTGCTCGGATCCGCCTGGGCCTATTACGAGCTGGGCTGGGGGGGCTGGTGGTTTTGGGATCCGGTTGAAAACGCCTCGTTCATGCCCTGGCTTGCCGGCACGGCGCTGCTGCACTCGCTGGCGGTCACCGAAAAACGCGGCACCTTTAAATCCTGGACGGTGCTGCTGGCCATCGCCGCCTTTTCCCTGTGCCTGCTGGGCACGTTCCTGGTGCGTTCCGGCGTATTGGTGTCGGTGCATTCGTTCGCCTCGGATCCGGCGCGGGGCATGTTTATCCTGGCGTTCCTGGTGCTGGTGATTGGCGGTTCGCTGCTGCTGTACGCGGTCAAGGGCGGCAAGGTGAAGAGCCGCGCGCAGCACGAGCTGTTTTCCCGCGAAACCTTTCTGTTGGGCAATAACGTCCTGCTGATGGCGGCGATGTTTGTGGTGTTGCTCGGCACGCTGCTGCCGCTTATCCATAAACAGCTCGGCATGGGCAGCATTTCCATCGGCGAGCCTTTTTTCAACAGTATGTTTACCTGGCTGATGGCGCCGTTTGCCCTGATGCTCGGCATTGGTCCGCTGATTCGCTGGCGCCGGGACGGGGCGAAAAAACTGATTAAACGTCTGGCGCTGGCCATGGCGGCCACGCTGCTGCTTTCCATCCTGCTTCCCCGGCTGATGGGCGATGAGGTTGAAGCCATGACGGTGGTGGGGCTGATGATGTCGCTGTGGGTCGTTCTCCTGACGCTGATGGAGGTGCACGAACGCGCCACCCATCGCCACCGGTTTATCCGCGGGCTGGTCCATCTGACCCGCAGCCATTGGGGCATGGTGCTCGGCCATCTGGGGGTGGCGGTGACGGTTATCGGCATTACCTTCAGCCAGAACTACAGCCTGGAGCGCGATGTGCGCATGAAAACCGGCGACAGCGTGGATATCAACGGCTATCACTTCGTCTTCCGCGCCCTGGAGGATTTGCACGGTCCCAATTATACCGGCGCGGCGGCGGTATTCGACGTGACGCGGCATAACCGCCCGGAAGCCACCCTCCAGGCGGAAAAGCGCTTTTACAGCGTCAGCCGCACGGTGATGACCGAGGCGGCCATCAGCGGCGGCCTGACCCGCGATCTCTACGCCGCGCTCGGCGAGGAGATGGATGACGGCGCCTGGGCGGTCAGGCTTTATTACAAACCCTTTGTCCGCTGGATTTGGCTGGGCGGCCTGTTTATGGTGGCCGGCGGCCTGTGTTGCCTGGCCGATCCCCGCTATCGCGACAATAAAAAAGCGCGGCGGGTGCCGCTATGAAAAGCAAGCTGCTGTTTATCCCGCTGCTGGCGTTTTTGCTGCTGGCCGCCGCATTTATCGTACAGTTGTCCCGCAATGCCCATGGCGACGATCCCACGCTGCTGGAGTCGGCGCTTATCGGCAAGCCGGTGCCGGCGTTCCGTCTGGCGTCCCTGGACGATCCGGCCAAGAGTTTTGATGGTTCGGTGCTGCGCGACGGGCGGCCGATGCTGCTTAACGTCTGGGCCACCTGGTGTCCCACCTGCCGGGCCGAGCATGCGTTTCTCAATACCCTGGCGGCCCAGGGCGTCAGGGTGGTGGGCCTGAATTATAAAGACGATCGGATAAAGGCGGTAAACTGGCTGAATACGCTGGGCAATCCCTATGCGCTGAGCCTTTACGACGGCGACGGCATGCTGGGGCTGGACCTGGGCGTCTATGGCGCGCCGGAAACCTTTCTTATCGACGGCCGGGGAATCATCCGCTATCGCCACGCGGGCGATCTCAACGCCGACGTCTGGCGGCGCGAGGTGCGGCCGTTGTATCAAAAATACGCCAAGGGAGCATGAGCATGGGCATGGGCATTAAAATCATCATGCTGCTGCTGGGGCTTTGCCTGGGGTTTACCGCCGGCGCGGCGATAGATAGCCGGCGGTTTGAAAGCGTAGCGCAGGAACAGCAGTACCGGGAACTGACGCAGCAACTGCGCTGCCCTAAGTGCCAGAACAACAGTATCGCCGACTCGAACGCGATGATTGCCGCCGACATGCGCGCCAAGGTCTATCAACTGCTGCAACAAGGCCGGAGCAAAGAGCAGATCATCGCTTATATGGTGGCGCGCTACGGTAATTTCGTCACGTACGTGCCGCCGCTGAATCCGCTGACGGTTTTTTTGTGGCTCGGGCCGCTCGCGGTGGTGCTGGTCGGCGGGCTGACGGTGTTGCGGCTCGCATCCCGGTGCGGCGCACGCAGCGCGCTGTCCGGCGAGGAACGACAGCGCCTGGCGCGGTTGCTGGATGACACCGATCGGGACCAGCCATGATGATTATCGGCCTACTCTTTATCGTCCTGCTGGCGTTGGCCTGCGCGCTGTTCGTGCTGCCGGCGCTGCGCTACCGCCGGCGCGACGGCGGGATAACCCGCGATAGCCTGAACCAGGCGTTTTTTACGCGCCGGCTGGATGAACTGGCCGAGGATGAGGCGCAGGGCGTGGTGGCGGAGCGTCCCCTGCATATCGAGGAACTGCAGCAGAACCTATTGTCGGATATCCCCGAGGCGCCGGCGCAGGCCAGACCGCCGCTGGGCGCCTGGGTCCTGATCCCAGGCGTCGCGTCGCTGCTGCTGGTTACCCTGGCGTTTTACGCCTGGACCGGCGGCGCGCTCCAGGTTTGGCGCTGGCAGCAGACGGTGGCGGAGATGCCGGCGCTGCGCGCGCGCATTATGGATCCCCGCGCCACCCAGCTGTCGGCGCGGGAACTGGCGCGGTTTGCGGTCGGGCTGCGCGCCTCGCTGCGTGAACACCCGCGGCGGACGCAGGATTGGCTGATCCTCGGACGCATCGGCGTGGTGATGAATGATGCGGCGATGGCCACGCAGGCGTTCGAACGCGCCCATCGCCTCGATCCCGACAATGACGCCATCACGCTCGATTTCGCCGGGGTGCTGATCCGGTCGGCCGACGCGGGCGACAACCGGCTGGGCGATCGCCTGCTGCGGGCGCTGCTTGCGCGGCAGCCGCGCAACCCCGCGGCCCTTGACCTGCTGGCGGTCGGCCTGTATCAACAAGCCGATTACGCGCAGGCGATAAACCTGTGGCGCCAGGTGTTATCCCTGCTGCCGGCGGGGGATGTCCATCGCGACGCCATCATTCAGGGCATTAACCAGGCCCGCGCGTTATCCGGCCAGGAAACGGCGAAACTCACCCTGGACGTGACCCTGGCGCCGGCCCTGGCCGCCATGCCGCCGGAGCGGGGAACGCTGTTTATTTCGGTCACCGATGGAAAAAGTCCGGTACCGGTTGCGGTTAAAACTTTGCCATTGAGCCGCTTTCCGTTATCGTTAACGCTGGATGACAGCAATGCCATGCTGCCGGAGCGTTTGCTTTCCGTTCAGCAACAGGTAAAGGTACGGGTCAGGATTGCCCGGGACGGCGCCGCCGACGCCAGGCGCGGCGATTGGTTTGGCGAGAGCGCGTTGCAGGAATTCAGCGGCACCGGCCGGATCGCCGTGCGCATAGATCAACAAATGCCCTAACGGCGGGCATAACAATAATAAATGGGGATGAATGATGAATTACCGCCTGTCAGGTGTGGCGCTGGCCAGCGTATTGCTTCTGGGATGCGCCAGCACTAAAACCGATCCGTCTTCACAGCAGCGTTCGGACCCC
The DNA here is from genome assembly GCF_036398755.1 of Acerihabitans sp. NCBI lineage: Bacteria > Pseudomonadati > Pseudomonadota > Gammaproteobacteria > Enterobacterales > Pectobacteriaceae > Acerihabitans > Acerihabitans sp. The sequence continues at coordinate 23,061 of NZ_DASWOM010000127.1, forward strand.
CTGGAAGGGTTTAACCGGACGATGTTCGATTTCAACTACAATGTCCTCGATCCCTACCTGGTGCGTCCGGTGGCGGTGGCCTGGCGTGACTACGTGCCCAAGCCCGCGCGCAACGGACTGGGTAATTTTTTGAGCAACCTCGAAGAACCGGCCTCGATGGTCAACTACTTCGCCATCGGCAAGCCCTATGAGGCCATGATCCATTTCAACCGCTTTTTCCTCAATACCATCCTGGGAATGGGGGGGCTTATCGACGTGGCCTCCATGGCCAATCCCAAGCTTGCCAAGGAGCAGCCGCGCCGGTTCGGCAGCACCCTGGGCACCTATGGCGTCGGCTACGGCCCCTATGTGGTGTTGCCGGGTTACGGCAGCTTTACCCCGCGTGAGGATCTGGGCGGGGCGGTGGACAACTTCTATCCGGTGTTAAGTTATCTCACCTGGTGGATGTCCGCCGGCAAATGGGTGTTCGAAGGCGTGGAAACCCGCGCGCAGCTGTTGGACTCCGACAGCCTGTTGCGTAACTCGTCCGACCCCTATGCCCTGGTGCGCGCCGCCTATTTCCAGCGCCATGATTTCCTTGCCAGCGGCGGCCGGCTGAAGCCGCAGGAAAACCCCAACGCGCAGGCGATACAGGGCGATCTGAAGGATATCGATTCGCAGTAGGCCGCCGAGCCGGCCCTATCAACGTTGGGTGTACAGGAGTATAATAAGCCGTAGATACTTTCGAACGGCTTATTATTGTCAAACAGGTCACTCCTGTGGAGAAGATTACAATGACTCACTCAATTAACAAATGCAGCGCTGAAGAAACCGCCGCCTGCTGCTGTGTCGATGTCGGCACCATTATCGACAACGAAGACTGCACCGCGTCATACAGCAAGGTCTTTGAACAACGTCAGGAAGCCGACGCCATGCTGGCCATGCTGACTAAAAAAGCCCGCGCGGTGGAATCCGATCCCTGCGACATCAGCAGCCGCATTGAGCCTGTTCAGGGCGGGGTGGAGCTAAACGTTGATTTTACCTTCAGCTGCCAGGCTGAAACGCTGATTTTCCAGCTCGGGCTGCGTTAACCGCCGCCGTTACAGGCCCTTTGCCGGGCCTGTTTTTATTGGCGGGTCCGTTGGCGATTGATGATGTATCGCTGCTCCCGCGCCGGCTAATGTCAAATATGTTACTTAGCCTGCACCTTTCCCGGTAATAGTTGTCATACGCTAATAGCCTCAGCCTGCTGCGGGTTTTCCTGATTGGAATCACCCGGCGGAGGATCAATTAGCGCTCATGTGTTGACTCCATGGCCGGTATTGATGTAAAAAGCAGCGTTTTATTTACGCGATTTCGAGCGCGACGGCCCGGTCATTGCGTTTTCTTTCGCGTTTTTGTCAAACAACAACGGTGCACTATGCAAGTTTTAATTATGCGGCACGGCGATGCCCAGCTGGAAGCGGCCAGTGATGCGGAAAGGCCCCTGACGGTTCGCGGTCATGATGAGTCACGCCTGATGGCATGTTGGTTAAAAACCCGGATCCTTGACGCCGATCGGGTGCTGGTCAGTCCTTATCTGCGCGCCCGGCAAACGCTGGACGTGCTGCGGGGCGAGCTGGTCTTGCCGGACGGCGAGGAAAAACTGCCCGAACTGACGCCGGGCGGCGACGTCGACCTGGTGTGTTGTTATTTGCAGACGCTGGCGAATGAAGGCCTGGGCTCGGTGCTGATCGTTTCCCATTTGCCGCTGGTGGGCTACCTGGTCGCCGATTTATGTCCCGACGAGCAGGCGCCGATGTTCGCCACCTCGGCGGTGGCCTGCGTGACCCTGGACGGCGAAAGCGGCGAAGGCAAGCTGGAGTGGCAGGTCAGCCCGGCGCAGCTGCTGGCGAAAGTCTGAACCGCGCCAGGGGCCAGGCTCAATCAGTGCCCATTCGCCGCGCCGGGCGCCAGGCTCAATCAGTGCTCATTCGTCGCGCTAGGCGCTGAGTTCGATCAGGACCAATAGCGCCGCATCGCCGCCGAAGTTTTTCGGCGCCTGGTGAAAGCCCAGCACATCCGGGTGCTGCGCCAGCCATAGCGGCGTTTGCTGTTTCAGGATATGTTTGCCGTGGCCGTGCATAACGCAGGCGCAGTGGACATGCTCGCGACGGCAGGCGGCGATTAACGCGCCCAGCTCCTGTTTCGCCTGCGCCTGGGTCAGGCCATGAAGGTCGAGGAACAGCTCGGGAGTGTAATCTCCCCGCCGCAGTTTTTTCACCTCATAGGGACTGGCGTCCGGGCGTACATAACGCGCCGGCCCTTCGCTGTCCAGCAACGGCTGGAACTCATCGGAAAAATAAAAACTGGCGTCCACCTGTTCGTGCATCAATCGCCGGGCGGACAGGACGATCCGCCGGCGGCCCGGCTTGGGCGGTTTAACGGTATCCTGCCGTAAGGGACGGGTGCCGGCGATGGATTCACGGAACAAATGGCGCTCATCATCGGCCAGTTGGTATCTTTTTTTCATTCCCTGCTCTGCGGTTGCTGCTTTTATGCAAGTTTACCCTGTCTTGTCATTTTTCGGCGGAATTTTCCTTTTTGCGCGTCACTTTTCCCAATTGAAAAAAAATGTCGGCATCACAGGCCATGACGGGGCGATGCCTGCTGCTTTGTCGGGCGCTTCATGGCAAACTACGCGCTGATAACCGGAACATGCCCCGCGGAGTGACAATTGGACAAAATTTTTGTGGATGAGGCCGTTGCCGAACTGCACAGTATTCAGGATCTGCTGCGCTGGACGGTCAGCCGTTTTAACGCCGCGCAGATTTTCTACGGCCACGGCACTGATAATCCCCTGGACGAGGCGCTGCAGCTGGTGCTGCCCAGCCTGTTCCTGCCGTTGGATCTGCCGAAGGAGATGTATGTCTCGCGGCTCACGTCCAGCGAGCGCTACCGCATCGTGGAGCGGGTGGTGAGGCGGGTGAATGAACGTATCCCGGTACCTTACCTTATCAATAAAGCCTGGTTTTGCGGCCTGGAATTTTATGTGGATGAACGGGTGCTGATCCCCCGCTCGCCCATCGGCGAACTTATCGACGATCGCTATCGCGACCTGCTGCCGCATCCGCCCGCCCTTATCCTGGATATGTGTACCGGCAGCGGCTGCATCGCCATCGCCAGCGCCTTCGCCTTCCCGGAGGCGGCGGTGGACGCGGTGGATATTTCCGCCGACGTGCTGGCGGTGGCCGAGCACAATATCCAGGCTTACGGTCTTGACGATCGGGTTACGCCGCTGCGGTCCGATCTGTTCCGCGAACTGCCGGCGCTGCGCTATGATCTGATTGTCACCAATCCTCCCTATGTGGATGAAGAGGATATGAACGACCTGCCGCAGGAGTTCCATGCCGAACCGGTGCTGGGACTGGCCGCGGGCCGCGACGGCCTCAAGCTGGTGCGGCGTATCCTGGCCTGCGCGCCACGTTATCTGCAGGACGACGGCGTGCTGATTTGCGAAGTGGGCAACAGCATGGTGCATCTGATCGAGCAGTTCCCCGACGTTCCGTTCAACTGGCTGACGTTCGACCGCGGCGGCGAGGGCGTGTTTACCCTGACCCGCGAACAGCTTGTGGCTTGTGCCGAAAGCTTTACAATGTTCCAGGATTAACCGGCAGTTATTTTATGCGACATGACCAATCAAGCGAGGCCTCCTGATGGCGGGGAATAGTATCGGCGAATTATTTCGGGTTACCACATTCGGTGAATCGCATGGGGCGGCGCTGGGATGCGTGGTCGACGGCGTGCCGCCGGGCATGCCCCTGACCGAGGAGGACCTGCAGCGGGACCTCGACCGGCGCAAGCCCGGTACCTCGCGCTATACCACCCAGCGGCGCGAGGCGGATCAAGTGAAGATCCTGTCCGGCGTGTTCGAGGGCGTCACCACCGGTACCAGCATCGGACTGTTGATTGAAAATACCGATCAGCGTTCGCAGGATTACAGCGCCATCAAGGATGTGTTCCGTCCCGGACATGCCGATTACACCTATGAGGTAAAATACGGCGTGCGCGACTATCGCGGCGGCGGCCGCTCGTCGGCGCGGGAAACCGCCATGCGGGTGGCGGCGGGTGCGATCGCCAAAAAATACCTGGCGCAAAAATTCGGCGTGACGGTGCGCGGTTACCTGGCGCAGATGGGCGACATAGTCTGCGGGTTGAAAGACTGGGAGCAGGTCGGGCAGAATCCGTTTTTCTGTCCCGATCCGGACCGGTTGGACGCATTGGACGCGCTGATGCGCGCCCTGAAAAAAGAGGGCGACTCCATCGGCGCCAAGGTCACGGTGGTGGCGGAGCATGTGCCTGCCGGACTTGGCGAACCGGTGTTTGACCGTTTGGACGCCGATCTGGCCCATGCCCTGATGAGCATTAACGCGGTAAAAGGGGTGGAGATCGGCGACGGTTTTGCGGTGGTGGCCAAGCGGGGGAGTGAAAACCGCGACGAAATCACGCCGCGGGGGTTCACCAGCAACCATGCCGGCGGCGTACTGGGCGGCATCAGCAGCGGCCAGGCGGTTATCGCCCATCTGGCGTTAAAACCCACCTCCAGCATCATGGTGCCCGGCCAGACCATTAATCGCGCCGGCGAGCAGGTGGAAATGGTCACCCGCGGACGCCACGACCCCTGCGTGGGCATCCGGGCGGTGCCGATCGCCGAGGCGATGATGGCGATCGTATTAATGGATCATCTCCTGCGCCAGCGCGCGCAGTGCGGCGATGTCACCTCAACCCTTCCCCAATGGTAATATGATGCGGCAATGGATAGTCGGATTACTGGCCCTGGCCTCGGTCCAGGCGTTTGCGGCGCCCACGCCCTGGCAACGAATCGATCATCCGGTTCCCGGCCCGGCGCAGGCCATCGGCGAGTTCGCCAACGGCTGCATTATCGGCGCGCAGCCGTTGCAACTGCAGGCGGCCAATTACCAGGTATTGCGTCCGGACCAGCGGCGCTATTACGGCCATCCCGATCTGCTGATGTTTATCCTGCGACTGAGCAATCAGATCCGCCACCTCAACCTGGGCGACGTGCTGCTGGTGGGCGATATGGCCATGCCGGCCGGCGGGCGGTTCGGCAGCGGCCACGCCAGCCACCAGTCGGGCCTTGACGCGGATATCTGGCTGCAGCTGCCGCGCCAGCGCTGGACGGCGCAGCAGTTGCTTAAGCCGCAGCCCCTGGATTTGGTGACGGCCAACGGCCGCGACGTCAACGCGGCGGTATGGCAGCCGCAAACCGCGATGCTGATCAAGCTGGCCGCGCAGGACAGCGAAGTGACGCGGATTTTTGTCAGTCCGGCGATTAAAAAACAGCTGTGCCGGGTGGCGGGGGAGGACCGGGGCTGGTTGACCAAGGTGCGGCCGTGGTTTGGCCATCGCGCCCATATGCACGTGCGCCTGCGCTGCCCCGCCGACAGCCTGGAATGCCGTGAACAGGCGCCGCCGCCGGCCGGCGACGGCTGTGGCGCCGAGTTGGACAGCTGGTTCCTGCCGCCGAAACCGGGCGCCGGCGGACCTTCGGTGAAAAAAACGCCGCCGCCGCTGCCGCCGTCCTGCCAGGCGTTGCTGGATCGTCACCTGATTACGCCATAACCGGCCACGCCGCGGGCCGGATGAAGCGGCCCGCGGCGCCTGTCGGCACCGCCCGGCGTGCGCCGGGCCGATATGCTTTTTACCACTGGATTGATTCATGGATTGGTTAGCGGTTTCCCCGCTGGCGTTTGCCCTGTTGTTCATGGTCAGCGTACTGGCGGGATTTATCGACTCCATTGCCGGCGGCGGCGGGTTAATCACCCTGCCGGTGCTGCTGGCGGCGGGTTTGTCGCCGGCGCAAACGCTGGGTACCAACAAACTGCAGTCGGTGGGGGGTTCATTCTCCGCCAGTCTGTATTTCGTGCGCCGGCGGGCGGTGGATATCGGCAACCAAAAGCTGACCATCGCCATGACGTTTATCGGCTCGATGACCGGCGCCATACTGATCCAGCATCTGCGCGCCGACCTGCTGCGCCAGATGTTGCCGCTGCTGGTTATCGGCATCGGGCTTTATTTTCTGCTGATGCCGCGCATCGGCGAGGACGATCGCAAGCGACGCCTGTCCGCCTGGCCGTTTGCGCTGGTGGCCGGCTGCGGCGTCGGTTTTTATGACGGTTTTTTCGGCCCCGGCGCCGGCTCTTTTTATGCGCTGGCCTATGTGACGCTGTGCGGCTATAACCTGGCAAAATCCACGGCACATGCCAAGGTGCTCAACTTCACCTCCAACCTGGGCGGGCTGCTGCTGTTTATCTTTACCGGCAAGGTGGTCTGGAGCGTGGGCGTCGTCATGCTGGCCGGGCAAATCCTGGGCGCGCGCCTGGGCGCCCGCATGGTGCTGACCAAGGGGCAACGGCTGATACGCCCGACCATCGTGGTGGTCTCGCTGCTGATGAGCCTCAAACTATTATACGATAGCCACGGCGCGGCCATTGCGCTTTGGCTGTCGTCAAACTGATAACCGAACCGAGATTATGCCTACCGAATCCCATGATGTTCAGCATCTTATCGCCCTGTTCGACGGCTGTTTTGCCCAGACGCTCAACACCCGGCTTATCAGGGGCGACGACGAACCCATTTACCTGCCGGCCGATGGGGACCTGCCGTTTCACCGCATTGTTTTCGCCCATGGCTATTACGCCAGCGCCATGCATGAAATTTCCCATTGGTGCATTGCCGGCGCCCAACGCCGGCTACAGGTGGATTTCGGCTATTGGTATTGCCCTGACGGGCGCGACGAGGGCACGCAACGCAGGTTTGAGCAGGTGGAAATCAAGCCACAGGCCCTGGAATGGCTATTTTGTGTCGCGGCGGGGTTTCCCTTCAATGTCAGCTGCGATAATCTCAATGGCGATAGCGAGCCGGACCGTATCGCGTTCCAGCGCGTGGTGCATGGGCAGGTTATGCGCTATCTCGACCAGGGTATCCCGGATCGCGCGGCCTGTTTTATCCAGGCGCTGCATGGGTTTTACCATACCCCGCCGCTGGCGCGGCGGCGGTTCCCTTATCCGGTCGCGATAGATGCCGCCCCGACGTTGCATAATGAATGAGGACCTTTAATGATTGTTACTTTTGAAACGCGCATCCTGGCGTTGATTGACGATATGGTGGAGCATGCCACCGACGATGAATTATTTGCCGGCGGTTATTTGCGCGGTCACCTGACGCTTGCCGTCGCCGAGGCGGAAGAAAACAACGAGCATACCCTTGAAGCGCTGCACGTTCGGGTGCGGGGCGGACTGGCCAAAGCCATCGGCAATGGCGAACTGTCGCCGCCGGATCAGGCGCTGGTGCTGGGCATGTGGCAAAAGCTCTATGAACAGGCCAAAACCGTACCATTGATAAACGAAATTTAAGTTAACGCCCACCATCCTGGCCTATCACGTACAATCCGGCATTATCGTGATGGACGTTTTTCAGGCCGATGGTGTCGATGAACAAACCTTTATTTCCGGCATGTGGTTTATCTGGTTCATGTAGTTATGGCATACCGCCCCGCGGCCAGCCGCCGATAATTCATGCCCGTCCCCGCCGCGCACTCCGCCGGCAATTGTCTCTACCCGCACCGCCCCCTGAATAGCGCACGCCCGTAACCCTGTTCCGCCGGACTCTCACCACGCCAGCCGTCCGTGCCGGTCGCATCCGCCTAGCCGTTTTATAGGAAAAAGAAGCTCAATCATAAGGAACGATGATGTCTGGCTACCCTACACACAATAAAAAATCCCGCCCGCCGCGTCGCCTGGCCGGCCTGATGCCGTTATTCACCCTGGTCGCGGCCCACCACGCCGTCGCGCATCCCACGGCCGATACGCCGGACGGCGCGCCGCAGGGGTCCGCCGACAGCGATGTGATCACCGTATCCGCGCCGCTGTCTTCCCCGCTGACCGTCGTCACGTCGCCCAAGGCGCCGCGCCAGCCGCTGCCGGCCAGTGATGGCGCCGATTACCTTAAATCCATCCCCGGCTTTGCCCAGATCCGCAACGGCGGCACCAACGGCGACCCGGTCTTTCGCGGCATGTTCGGCTCCAGGCTCAAAATACTCACCGACGGCGCGGAAATCCTCGGCACCTGCCCAAGCCGCATGGACGCGCCCACCGCCTATATATCCCCGGAAAGCTATGACGCCCTGACCCTGGTCAAAGGCCCGCAAACGGTGCTGTGGGGACCCGGCGCCTCGGCCGGCACGCTGCGTTTCGAGCGCGTCTTTCCACATTTTGACACACCCGGTGTGAAAACCCGGCTTGGCCTGCTCGCGGGGTCCAACGGACGGCGGGATGAAACTATCCAGTCCACCGCGGGCAATGAACTGGGCTATATGCAACTGTCCGCCAACCAGTCCCGCGCCGGTGATTACCGCGACGGCGCGGGACGGCGCGTGCCCTCGCGCTGGGATAAATGGAACGGCGATCTGGCGCTGGGCTGGACGCCGGATGACGCCACCAGGATGGAACTCACCCTGGGGCGCGGCAACGGTGAAGCCAGCTATGCGGGGAGGGGCATGGACGGCGCGCAAATCAAACGCGAAAGCCTGGGCGCCCGGTTGGAGAAGACCGATATCGGCGACGTGCTGGACCGGGTCGAGGCGCAGGTTTACTACAGCTATGCCAATCATGTCATGGACAATACCAGCCTGCGCTCACCCGGCGGCGCGGCGGCCAGCGCAGGCGACGCCGCGAAGGGCGGCCATGCGCCGGCGCCAAACCCCGCCCGGCGGGGCAACCCGGATCGACGCACCCTGGGAGGACGCGCCATGGGCACCTGGCTGTGGACCGATTTCCAGCTACAGTCAGGGGCGGATATGCAAAGCAATACCCATCGCTTTCGCAAGAACGGCGGCTGGCATCGGGATGCGCGCTTTGCCGATTACGGTCTGTTCGGCGAGCTGACCTGGCATGCCGCCGAACATAACAAACTTATCGGCGGCGCGCGCCTCGACCGCAGCCTGGCGGATAAATACGCCGGGGGGAGCGTCCGGTCGCGCGCCGCAACCCTGCCGGCCGGATTCATCCGTTACGAGCATCAGCCGGGCGCGCCGGTGCTATGGTACGCGGGCATCGGCTATACCGAACGCTTCCCCGATTATTGGGAATTATTTAAACCCAAAGCCGGCCCGGTTCGCGGATCCGACCCTTTCACCAGGTTGAAAAGCGAAAAAACCACCCAGATTGATATCGGCATCCACTATGCGCACCGGGGCTTCAATGGGTGGATGTCCGCCTATGTCGGCCGGGTAAACGATTTCATTCTGGTCAAATACGATGGCGATAAAGCCCATGACAGCCAGGCGGTCAATGTCAACGCCCGGATCATGGGCGCGGAAATGGGCATGGGATATCAGTTGGCCGAGCACTGGAAAACCGACACCAGCCTGAGCTGGTCATGGGGCAAAAACAGCAGCGACGGCCGCCCGTTGCCGCAGATGCCGCCGCTGGATGCCCGTGCCGCCCTGACCTATGAACGCGAAAGCTGGAGCGGCACCGTGCTCTGGCGCGTGGTCGGCGCGCAACGCCGCATCGCCCCCAACCAGGGCAACGTGGCGGGCAAGGATTTTGCCGCCAGCCCCGGCTTCGGCCTAGTGTCGGCAAACCTGGCTTATAAGATCACCAGGGATCTTAAGCTGAGCGGCGGCATCGACAATATCCTCGATAAAGGCTATAGCGAACACCTTAATCTGGCGGGCAACAGCGGCTTCGGCTATTCGGCCGCTACCCGGATAAACGAGCCGGGCAGAACGATGTGGGCCAGAATGGATATGGCGTTCTAGGCGGGGGCATGCATAAACCGGTCGTAGGATGAATACGACCGGCGGTATAAATCCCTATTGATGGTTAAAACCGATAACTGAGACCCAACCCGAATACATCATCGGCCGGGATGGCTAACGGATTATCATCCTTTAATAAATTCATTTTGTAGTCCGCGTAGACCGACATGTTCTTATTGAAAAAGTATGTCAGTCCAAAGTCGACATACTTGATTAAATCCACGTCGCCGACGCCCTCTATTTGTTTGCCTTTCGATTGGAAATAGCCAATTTCCGGCTGAATGCCGGTGTTAAATAGATATTGAGCCACCGCTTCCATATTTTGCGCCTTGTTGGCCATGCCGATGGACCCTATCGGCGCCATATTGTGCGTTTCGGAATAAAGTGCTGCCAGGTACAGGCTATGGGCATTATATTTTACACCTGTCGCCCAGTTTTCAGCTTTGTCGCCGCGGCCATAGGCAAGCTGTTGCTGCGCCAGGGTGCGGTTGGACGCCGAATAGGCGCCCAGTATGGCACCGCCCCAGTCAAACGTGTAGGAAGATGAAAATCCATAGCCATCGCCGTTTGCTTTGGTCGCCATGCGCGCGTTGTTGGAGTTTTCATCGTTCGCGCCCTGGTATTGCACCGCAAACTTCAACCCCTCGGCCAGGCCGAAAAAATTGTTATTACGATAGGTCAATAGCCCGGTTGATCGGCCGCTCATAAAACTGTCTGAATAACTGTAGGTCAAATCATCAAAAATCGCCGCGACATCGGTGATGGAGGCAACGTCATACAATACCCCCCAATTGCGGCCATAATCCAGTGAACCAAAATTTCCCCATTTCAGACCGGCGAAGCCCAGGCGGGTTTTATTACCGGATAAGGCATCGCTACCTCCTTCAGTATGGTTGGTCTGAACATTATATTCCCATTGTCCATAACCGGTAAGCCGATCGTTAATCTGCGTTTGCCCTTTAAAACCAAAGCGGACATAACTGTTATCACCGTCGCTGCCGGTGTAATCGCTAAAATAATGTCGTGCCTGTACGCTGCCGTAAAAATCTAATTTATTAGCGTCTTTATTATAAATTTCCGCCGCTGACAGGTAAGGCGTGGTGAGAATAACTAAAGTTGCTACCATTATTTTTTTCATTATTAATTTTCTCAGATAATGTTTATTGGATACAGTGACGTTTAGAAAGCAATAGTTCCCCGCAGCGGAAGAAATGCTATTTCTTCCGCCTGAATACAACCGGTCCTCATCTACCGCAGAGTGCTAATCAACCGTGCCGACGGTAAAAAATGAAAAATTCGCCGTCCCGATACTCTCTTTTTCCTCATGGCGGGCTACGGCAAACAAACCGACTTTGGCGCCGACCCATTTTCCCGGTCCGGCGGCGAAGGTGCCGGGCAAGCGGGTATAGGCATGGTTATCCAGGCTGTAGGAAAAGGTACAGATGGCGTCCTGCCTGACGACAATGCGCAAATTCAGCGCGCAGGCGTCCGGCCATGCGGCTATGACGCGCGCCGCCACATTGACTTCCCCCCGGTCGCCGCGCCAACCGGTTTCCCAGCTAAGGCGATACTCACCCTGGTCCAGACGCAACCCCAGGGCGGCATAGCGTTCACCATAGATAATCAGGCCGCACTGCTCGCCGTCATGGCGCAAATCCGCCTTCATACGGGTGGTCACCGAAAATTCCCGCGCCGGGAATTTTTGCAGCAACAAATTGGCGGCATCGTATAAAGAGGCCCGCCCGTCGCGCAACGGCAAGGTTTCACAGGCCAAGTGCATACCCAGGTGGTCTCGCCGCGCCCAATATGGCCGTGGATTGGCCTGCCACTGCCATTGCAGGCCGAGATGATCGGATGAAAAATCATCCGAGGCGGCGGGTTCGCACGGCGTCTGGGACGCAGCCATACCGGGTTTGGTCCAGCTGGCTACCGGCTCGCCGGGGCCGTCATCGGCGCCGCTGCCGATGACCGGCCAATCATTCACCCAGCGCAGGGGTTGCAGATGCACCAGGCGGCCATAGACGCCCGCATCCTGAAAATGCATAAACCAGTTTTCACCATTGGCCAGCTCGACCCATCCGCCCTGATGCGGGCCATTGACCTGTGTTTGACCCTGATGCAAGACTTTTCTTGCTTCATAAGGGCCCTTAATGTCGCGTGAACGCAGCACGGCCTGCCAACCGGTAGCCACGCCGCCGGCCGGGGCGAAAATATAGTACCAGCCATGGCGTTTGTATACTTTCGGCCCTTCCAGCGTCGGAAGATCGGCGCTGCCGTCATACAGCGTCCGCCCTTGGTCCAGCAGGGATTGGCCGTCAGGCGACATCTCGCACAGCTGCAGACGATGTTTAACGCCGCTGCGGCTATAGGCAAAGGCGTGCACCAGCCAGGCCCGGCCATCGTCGTCCCAGAAGGGGCAGGGATCGATCCAGCCTTTGGCCGGTTTGAGGCAATGCGGCGCCGACCATTCCCCCCGGGGATCGGCGGCGCGGCACATGAATATACCCTCGTCCGGCGTGCTGAAAAACACCCAGAACATGCCGGCGTGATAACGGATGCTGGGCGCCCATATGCCTTTACCCGGCTGAAAGGCGTCATATCCCGCCAACGTCAGGCGAGGGACCACATGGTTAACAATTTGCCAGTTAACCAGGTCGGTGGAGTGCAGGACCGGCAGCCCGGGCATATGATTGAAACTGGAGGCCACCAGATAAAAATCATCGCCGGCGCGCACGATATCCGGGTCCGAATAATCGGCGTGCAGCACCGGATTTTGATAAGTTCCGTCACCCCGATCGGGGCGCCATGCGGAGGACCGATTGTCATGCATATACAATTTTCCTTGGCAAATGTGAAAGTTGGCGGCTCGTCATCCCCGATGCCGGGGATAAATGGCGACATTAATGGCTATGCGCCAGCGGCTCATCCCCGTTGATAATAATGTTTTCGGCCGGTGCCTGAAGATTGAGCTGGCGCTGCGCCAAGTCCGCCTGGATTTTTTCCATGGTTTTATCGTCGAGCTTATAAAACCGGGTCAACCAGTACAAAATCAGGTATGACAGGCTGGGACCGACGGTAAGCAAGCCGATGATACCGGTGGTCGCCAGCGCGTTTTGCGTCGGCGATCCGGCCTGGTAGCCAAACCAGCCCAGGGAAAACCCCACCAGGGCGCCCGCCACGGCCATGCCCAGTTTCAAGGCGAATAAATTGCCGGAAAAGGAAAGCCCGGTAATGCGCCGGCCGGTTTTCCATTCGCCGTAATCAGCGGCATTGGCCATCATATTCCACTTAAATGGCTGATACATTTGATGGAAAAACCCGATGAGGAAATACAGCGGGAAAACCACGCTAAGCCATTTTGGCGGCATCAAGAACATCACCACGCCGGTAATGACCAAAATTAAGTTGATGTTTTTGAACATGCTGACCGCGTTGAAGCGTTTGGCGAAAAAGCCGGCCGCCATCGCGCCGAGGATCGTGCCGACGACGCTTGTCGTGATAAACGCCGATTTCATCGCCGTGCCAGTGAGATCGGTATGCTGCGGGTCAAGCATCAGATAGGTGGCGTAATACAGCGTGGCGGCGCTGCGCATGACGCCGGCCATACTGGAAAAAAAAGTGATGATGGCGACAACGCGCCACTGATCGTTGGAGAGCAGGTTTTTCAGATCGCTTAGTACGGTTTCATTACCCTGTTTTTGCGGATTGATTTGTTCCTTGGTCGAGAAAAAGCAGATAAACAGCATGACGACCGCCAGAACGCCCATCACCGCCATGGTGCATTGATAGCCCAGCTGCTTGTTGCCTTTGCCAAACCAGTCCACCAGCCATAATGTACCGATGGACACCACCAGGCCCGCCGCTGAGGAGATGGTGAAACGATAGGACTGCGCGGAGAGGCGATCTTTTTCATCCGAGGTGATTACCCCGCCCAGCGAGCAATAAGGAATATTGATAAAGGTATAAAACAGCATTAAAAGTGTGTAGGTAATATAGGCATAGACCAGCTTGCCGGTGCCGGTGAGTTCGGGCGTGGTAAAGGTCAAGATCGCGATAACGGCATAAGGCACGGCAAACCATACCAGCCAGGGACGAAAATGCCCCCAGCGGGTGCGCACCCGGTCCGCTAATAATCCGGTCAAGGGATCGGATACCGCATCCAAAATGCGGGTGACCAGAAACATAACGCCGACCGCCGCCGCCGAAATACCGTAGATATCCGTGTAAAAATAAGTCAGAAACATGGTGACGGATGAATAAACTATACCGCATGCGGCGTCCCCCATGCCAAAACCCATTTTTTGCCAAACCGTGAGTTTATTTATTTTTATCATCATTAATCTCCAGTGAAAATGAAGGCTTCATTTTTTAGCGGCCCCATTTTATGAAGTACTCTGTGCTGTCACCATTGTAAATTTATGTATGAGCTTTATGATTTTTGTTAAATGAGATTATTATCACAGTTCCCGCAGCAATAAAAACAAGTCATTTTTCAAGATAAAACATATTAAAACAATAGGTTGCGGCTGCATTTGGCTAAAGTTACCATTGGTAAGCTAACTTTTTTAAAAACGACCCATGGGGACCTGTCTTGATCCGCTTTGTCGGATATAATGTGATATGAATCACTTTTTATCGCTGATATCGATTTATCTATCATACCAATCCCGCTGTGGCGGTGATAAAAAGGCTGAATGTGTATGATAACACCCGCTATGCAACGGATGGCCCGCAAATCGTTAACATCCTTGTTTGGGGCATACCTTAATAGCGGCAATCCAACGCTGATAATTAATTTAAATGTTGGCCATTCGTTAAAATAATTGGGCCAAAACTTTACCAAACAGAATAACCCGCTTTTGTACGGTTTTTTTTTAATATTATTATTTGTATCGATGAATAATTATATTTCACGTCCCTTTAATAATTTCCGCAGCCAGAAACGGTTGGGGTTGAGCGCCGCCGACTGCGCCAGACTTAGCGGCAGGGGTTCGCCGAATATCTGCCCGGCCAGGATCTCCGCCGCCAGGGGCGCGGTGCATAAACCGCGCGACCCCAGGCCGCCCAGCATAAACAGATCGGCATACGCCGGCGCGTCCGCCACCGGTTCACCGGCTTGCAGGCGTTTGGGCAGATCCGCATACTCTCGCCGGATGGCGGCGAAATCGGGCACGCCGCCGAGCATGGGCATATGATCCCTGGCGCTGCTGCGCACGCTTACGCGCGCTTCGCCGGCGCTGACATCAACCGACCGCGCCCAGGCCTGATCCGGCACGCAGGCGATCAGCCGTTCGCGATTGGTCCGCTGCTCGCCGGGGCGGTAATCCGTTTCCTCATCGTCGCGCATTGCGCTGGCGCCCAGACAGTGGGTGAAGAAACCGGGGCTTGCGGGCGTCAGGTAACCGTCATAGCACAGCACCTGCTTTAAGGCCTGCAGCGCCGGCAGGGCGGGGACATGGCTGACCTGGCCTCGCACGCTGGTCAACGGCAGCGGGGCGGTGATCGGCCATTGCAGCATGCGATGGCCGACGGCCAGCACCACCGTGGCGTGGCGGGCCAGGCGGCCCGCGCCGAAATCAAGCCGCCACCCGTCGGTGCCGGCGCTTAATTCCCGCAGATCGTGGCCGTAGCGCACCGCCATGCCCCGTGACTGCGCGCGGGCGATGACGCCGGCGGTCAGTTGGGCGGGATTAAGCCAGCCTCCCAGCGGGTATGTGACCCCGCCGCTGCCGGTGGAAAGCCCCGTCAGCGCCGGCATATCCTCGCGGGCCACCTCGCCGATAAGTCCAGCGGGCCAGCCGGTGTCCAGGATGCGCCGCAGCTTGCGGCGGGATCGGTCGTCATGGGCCAACTGCGTCACGCCGCACCACTGGTGTTCAAAGGCTATTCCCCGCCGCGCGCACTCCTGGTAGTAATGGCGCGCGAAGGGAAAGGCGCCGGCAAAAAACTGCGCCAGCTCGTCATCTTCATTATTTAGCAGGGGATACAAGGCGCCCTGACGGTTGCCGGACGCTCCCTGGGCCGGGCCGCCATCGGCGCAATAGAGCGTCACCCTCGACCCGCGGCGTTGCAGGGCTTCCGCCGTCACGGCGCCGGCAATGCCGCCGCCGATAATCGCCACATCCAGGGGATCGCGCGCCGCGCGCCGGACGTACCAGGGCGCGCGCGGCCCCGCCGTCGTCGGCGTATCCAGGCTTCCGGCCAGCATTTCCCGCTTGCGGCCAAAACCCGGCGGCTTGGCGACGGTAAAGCCCGCCCGCAGCAGGCCGCGCCGGACGAACCCGGCGGCGGTAAAGGTGGCGAACGTGCCCTGCGGCGCGGCCAATAGCGCCATGGCTTCAAACAACCCTTCGCTCCACATGGCGGCGTTTTTGGCCGGAGCAAAGCCATCCAGAAACCAGGCGTCCACCCGGCCTGCCATGCTGTCGTCCAGCTGGGGCAGCAAGGCGTTGATCTCGCCATACCATAAATCCAGCGTGACGGCGCCGCCCGCCAGGATCAGCCGGTGGCAGCCGGGTGTCGGCAACGGCCAGAGATCGCGCAGTCCGGCGGCATAGTCGGCCAGCTCCGGCCAGCGCGCATGGGCTTGGGTCACATCCTCCAGCCGCAGGGGGAATTGCTCGACGCTGATGAAATGCAGGCGCCGCAGGGGCGCGTCGGGATGCCGTTGGCTGAACCGATCGAAGGCCTGCCACAGCGCAAGAAAGTTAAGCCCGGTGCCGAAGCCGGTTTCCGCCACGATAAACGACGCTTGCGGGTGCCGGGCAAACCGCTCCGGCAGGCCGTTGCCGCGTAAAAAAACATGGCGCGTTTCCTCCAGGGGATCCTCGCTTGAAAAATAAACGTCGTCGAACTGTCGGGATACAGGTGTACCGTCTTCGTTCCAATTAAGGGTGGCGTTGCTGATAGGGGCGCGATTCACGGCTTAGGGCTCTTTTGTCAAGAATTGTAGCGATTTTAACGAGGTGTGCTTTGCGGCGCAAATTTAGCAAACTTCGTCTGATCGGACTTGTTCAGCGTACAACTGTACGCTAAAGTGCGTCACAGAATCTCATATATAAATACAAGAGGTATTAAATGAAACGTGCAGTGATTACCGGCCTGGGGATCTTATCGAGTATTGGTAATGACCAGAAAGAAGTCCTGGCATCTCTGCAACA
>NZ_DASWOM010000128.1:0-48967 GCF_036398755.1 Acerihabitans sp.
CCTCATGCTGGCTTTTACCGCAGAAAGAGCAATACAGCAGCTTTCCTGAACCGTCTTTGCGCTTATCTGTCATCAGTAAACCTCTTTCTCTAGTCTTTGTCCCGCAGGCCAACCACGGCGGCAACGCGACTGCTTAACGTAAAACCGGCGTTTGAGTGGTGTTAGTCTACTCGAATGACTCAATACTGTAACTATAGTCTATCGGTATCCAGATTTACGCCGTCAAATCGCGTTTACTTAATATGGAATCCACTAAACCGTAGTCTACCGCCTCTTCGGCCGAGAGGAAACGATCCCGTTCCGTATCTTTTTCTATCGATTCAAGGGAGCGTCCCGTATGTTTGGCCATCAGCTCGTTCATGCGCGCCTTGACCTTGAGGATCTCCCTGGCATGAATCTCTATATCCGTCGCCTGGCCCTGGAAACCGCCCAACGGCTGATGGATCATCACCCGCGAGTTCGGCATGCAGAAACGTTTGCCCTTGGCGCCTGCGGTCAGCAAAAACGCGCCCATGGAAGCGGCCTGCCCCATACAGAACGTACTGACGTCGGGTTTGATGAATTGCATGGTGTCATAAATCGACATACCGGCGGTAATGACGCCGCCCGGTGAATTGATATAAAGATAAATATCTTTTTCCGGGTTTTCCGCTTCCAGGAACAGCATCTGCGCCACGATCAGATTGGCCATATGATCTTCAACCTGGCCGGTCATGAAAATAATGCGCTCTTTCAGCAGGCGGGAAAAGATATCGTAAGAACGCTCTCCGCGTGAAGTCTGCTCAACAACCATCGGCACCAATGCCATATGGGGTGCATATTGTTCTGTTTCGCCACTGTATGACATTATCGTCTCCTAGATAAAATTCGCTCGGCGTCTTTATATTTTCCGATTCTACTTGAGATGAAGATTGGAAGCCATGCTCAAGCCGTCGGGTCGCCTTGGTGTTCGGACAGATGTAATCAGCCAGGGACGTATCATTGTCTGGGCTTTATAATCCCATCTATATAGCTAGTTGGGGGGTCAAACGTCCCTTTTCAAGCGCCCGCCGCGTTTTCTTTAACGGTTTTCGTCCATGTCCTGGGGCGCCGCGCTCTGCCGCCCCACTTTTAGCATCGCGCAGCCGTTAAATATAGCGTTAATTACTTAACGCCGGCATCGGGAAGCACAAACCAACAAAAAGCCCGCCATCGGATGATGACGGGCTTTTAATGATAAACACACCGCACGGCCCGGGGCAAGCCCGGCCGGCCGTTTATCAGGCCGCGGTGGGCTGATTCATCAGTTCGGTGAACGTGGTGGGTTTATCCACCACCTTGGCGTTGGCCAGCAGAGCCTCAACCGCTTGTTCTTCCAAAGCAACATTACGCATATTATTCATCATTTCTTGATTTTTCGAATAATATTCAATCACTTCGCGCGGATCTTCGTACGCCGAGGCCATTTCCTCGATCAGGGTTTTAACCCGTGAATCGTCCGCCTTCAGCTCGTTGGTCTGGATAACCTCGCCCAACAGCAAGCCAACGCGCACGCGGCGTTTCGCCTGTTCCTCAAACAATTCGCGCGGCAGCTCAAGCGCCTGCTTTTCATTGCCGCCGAACCGCTGTGCCGCCTGGCGACGCAGCACGTCGATTTCGCCATCGATAAGTTTGGCCGGCACGTCGATTTCATTAGCGCTGATCAGGCCGTCGATGACCTGGTTCTTCACCCGGTTGCGCACGGCGTTTTTCAGTTCGCGTTCCATATTCTTGCGTACTTCCGCGCGCAGACCCGCGATGGAGCCGTCGGGCACACCGAAACGCTTGATAAACTCCTCGGTCAGCTCCGGCAGTTCGCGCACTTCGACTTTCTTCAGTGTTATCGCGAACTTGGCCGCTTTGCCTTTCAGATTTTCCGCGTGGTAATCTTCCGGGAAATTGACATCGATATCAAAAGATTCGCCGGCCTTATGACCGACAACGCCCTCTTCAAAGCCCGGGATCATGCGGCCCTGGCCCATTGCCAGAACAAAATCGCTGGCCTTGCCGCCGTCAAATTCCTCACCGTCGATGGTGCCGGAAAAATCAACGGTGACGCGATCTTCCGCTGTCGCGACGGCATCGCTTTCTTTCCAGTCAGCCTGCTGTTTACGCAGGGTTTCCAGCATTTGGTCGACGTCGGCGTCGTTAACTTCCACAATGGGTTTTTCGACTTCGATGGCGTCCAGGCCTTTCAACTCCACTTCCGGATAGACTTCGAACTCTACGTGGAAAGTGAAATCTTCGCCGGCTTTGTATTCGCCGGGTATGTAGTTGGGCGCGCCGACCGGATTAATCTTTTCCTGGATAATGGCATCGACGAAGTTGCGCTGCATAACATCGCCCAGCACGTCCTGGCGTACCGACATGCCATAACGCTGCGCAACGATGTTCATAGGGACTTTCCCTTTGCGGAAACCGTCGATGCGTACTTTCTTGGCGACATTCGCCAATTCGCTTTTTACCGCTTGTTCTATGCTGTCGGCGGCAACGGTAATTGTTACACGACGCCCCAGGCCTTCAGTGGTCTCAACAGAAACTTGCATCTTGTTACCTCAAAAAATCACAGTGCTCGGTCAACGCCAGAAGCCGTTTTCAAAGAAGCGGTCATCCAGGTCCACTGACGTGAAAATGGCCTCTGAGAACCGGGAGATCTGAGTGAACAGATACCTGTTCCCCGTCGTCGTCAGAAGCATCCCGAATACATTCCGGAAATATAAGACGCGGCATTATAGCGGCATAGAGTTTATGAGTCGAGAACAGCGCGAAAATTGCCGCATACAGAGCGCCATGGCGCACAAAAAACACAAAAACAGCGCCGGCGCCCGCCAACGCCGGCTTGGACCCCGGCGTGTTCCAGGGAGATCGCGCCAACACCCGATTGGTCCCCCCGGCGTGTTCGAGGTAAAGGGGAGCTATGAAGTGGATTAAGGCGTGGTATGGCGGCCCGACCGGGCGCCCCATGTCGGGGTAGCCCGCCCATTGCCGGGTTTTGATGAGGGGTTAACCGGTCAGGCGATAAGCCTGGCGCCGCGGCACGGCGGCGACGCGGGAACCGCGTTCTGCAGGCTGGTCCACTCTTTAAGGGTATAGGCATGCAGCGCGAGCGCATGAACCGGCCCGGCCAGTTCTTCCGCCAGCACGGCATAAAGTGAACGGTGCCGGGTCAATATGCGCTCGCCGCTGAAACTCTCGCTCACCACGATCACCTTAAAATGGCTTTCCGCGCCCGCAGGAACGTTATGCCGGTAGCTCTCATCCGCGACTTCCAGATAGACAGGATCAAACGCCGCCCTTATTTTTGCTTCAATCTGCTCGCGAAACATTTTAATCTCCTTACCGCGTAGGCCGCGTATCCCGCATCATCAATAAACTTTAGCCGACTTTTTATTAACCCATAGCACTATTATCATAATTATTTGTCTTAAAAAGCCGATACATCAGCTTGCTTTAACAATATATGAAGTTACGAAACGGTTAAAGAAACTTTTTGTGCCGTCCGCGGACAGGCTATGGGAATCGGGGCATTACACAATTTAGCGCGATTCAGATCTTCCCCCGGCGAGCGGCAATGTTATGATGTGACCAATTTATCTCACCCCCAGTGCATCTTAATGATTGAGAAGGCGATTATGCTTAAAAAATTATTTTTCCCCTTATTGGCCGCGCTACTGCTTGCCGGCTGCGCCGGTAAGAGCAACACCCTGGACATCACGCCTAAAATCGAATTGCCGCAGCAGGATCCGATGATCCGCGGCGCCACCGTCAGCGTTAACGGCGCCGATCAGCGTACCGACCAGGCGCTGGCCAAGGTTAACCGCGACGGCGAGCTGGTCGTGCTCACGCCCTCGCGCGACCTGCGCTTCCTGCTGCAGGAAGTACTGGAAAAACAAATGACCGCCCGCGGCTATATGGTTGGACCGAACGGCGGCGTCGACCTGCAGATCATCGTCAACAAACTCTACGCCGATGTGTCCCAGGGCAATGTGCGCTATAACATCACCACCAGCGCGGATATTTCTATTATCGCCCAGGCTAAAAACGGCAATAAACAGATAAAACATTATCAGTCGACCTACAATGTCCAGGGCGCGTTTGTCGCCAGCAACCAAAAAATAACCAATGCGGTCAACAGCGTGTTGGGAGACGTCATCAGCGATATGGCGCAGGACGCCAGCATCACGACGTTTATCAAGCAAAACGGCCAGTAATTTTTACGTTTCCTGCCCGCCTTCGGGCGGGCAGTCGCAGGTCGCGCACCGCCATAGAGACAGCAGAAAGCCGCCCATGCCTAATCACCAGCTCAGCCTTGCCACGCTCGCCCAGCCGCGATCCCTGATGTTACTGTGCCTGGGCTTCGCCTCCGGCCTGCCGCTCGCGCTGACCTCCGGCACGCTTCAGGCCTGGATGACGGTAGCCAATGTCGATCTTAAGACCATCGGTTTTTTTTCCCTGGTGGGTCAGGCCTACGTTTTCAAGTTTCTCTGGTCACCGCTGATGGACAGGTACACCCCGCCGCTGCTGGGCCGGCGGCGCGGCTGGCTGGTGATAACCCAGCTGTTGCTGATGGCCGGGCTTATCGCCATGGGCACGAGGGACCCGTCGCGGGACCTGATGCTGATGGCTCTGCTGGCGGTATGGGTGGCATTTTGCTCCGCCTCGCAGGATATCGTGTTCGATGCCTATAAGACCGATCTTCTGGCGCCGCAGGATCGCGGCACCGGCGCGGCGGTATCGGTGCTGGGCTATCGCATCGGCATGCTGGTATCCGGCGGCCTGGCCCTGTGGCTGGCGGATCGGCTGCTGGGCTGGCAGGCCACTTACTGGCTGATGGCCGGACTGATGCTGGTTGGCATGGTGGTAGCCCTGTTGGCGCCGGAACCGGACGATGCGATTCCCGCGCCGCGATCCCTGGAACAGGCGGTGATGGCGCCGCTAAAGGATTTTTTTGGCCGCAACAACGCGTGGCTCATCCTGATGCTGATTGTCCTTTATAAGCTTGGCGACGCCTTTGCCGGCAGCCTCAGCACCACATTCCTTATTCGCGGCGTCGGTTTTGCCGCCGGGGAGGTGGGCGTGGTCAACAAAACCCTCGGTCTGCTGGCAACCATCGTCGGCACGCTGGCGGGCGGCCTGTTGATGCAGCGCCTGTCGCTGTTTCGCGCCCTGATGCTGTTCGGCCTGCTACAGGCGGTTTCCAACGCCGGTTACTGGCTGCTGGCGGTAACGGACAAACATCTCCTGACCATGGGAGCGGCCATTTTTGTCGAAAACCTGTGCGGCGGCATGGGGACCGCGGCATTCGTGGCGCTACTGATGACCCTATGCAACAAATCCTTTTCCGCCACCCAGTTTGCCCTGCTGTCGGCGCTGTCGGCGGTGGGAAGGGTTTACGTCGGCCCCATTGCCGGCTGGTTCGTCGAGCTGCACGGCTGGGCCTGGTTCTATGTTTTTTCCATCTTCGCCGCCGGCCCCGGCCTGCTTCTGCTGCTGTTATGCCGCGAAACCCTGCAATTTACCCAGCAAACCGACGGCTTCCTGCGGCGCGAGAATTTTGCCGGCGCCTATCGCTGGGCGCTGCGCCTGCTGATGCTGGGCGCGGGGTTATTGGCCCTGGGCCTGATGCTGATGGCGTTGCAAGCCCTGGCGTGGCTGGCGCTCACGCCGATCACCCCTTTTTTATGGCAATCGGGGGCGATATTGCTGACTTTGGGTATACTAAGCGGATGCTGGTTTGATTTTTTATCCATGCGGCGCGCAAAAACGGGCCTAGGGGCGGTTAAAAAATAACCGCTCTTTTGCCGGCGCAATAATGTGCTAAAAATCGCCGGGGCGTGAAGAGGATTATTTTTTGTATCGGAATACGATATTTTTTTATGCCAGCAAGGTGACAATTCAGTCCCTCTACTATTTTCCAGCGGTCGTATTTGCCGGTTTGTGGTTTATTTGTCCAAAAATGCTGCCGCCGTGTTAATGCAATGATACGAAAAGCACGGCGTTATTCGTTTCGACGCCAATAATGCAGCCATTTCGACAATTTTTCTCTAAGCCTTTGTGGATATTCATGTTTTGTTATAATTTCAGATGTCGAAGATTCCGTTTGCAAAATGCGGAAACATGTTTCTGACAAAAGCTTAAGCGTGTTTACAGTACTGCAACCTTCCCGTAAAATGCCCACACACAAGAAACGACATTAAAGCCCTTTTTTTTATTGAGGTCGTTAGATGAGACTCAGGAAATACAATAAAAGTTTAGGGATTCTGTCATTGATTTGCGCATCCGCCCTGCTGAGCGGCTGCGATATGGCGTTAATGAATCCCAAAGGACAGATTGGACTGGAGCAACGTTCACTCATACTCACCGCACTTGGGCTGATGTTATTAGTGGTTGTACCTGCAATCGTCATGGCAGTGGTTTTTGCCATAAAATATCGCGCATCCAACACCCAGGCGACGTACAGCCCCAACTGGTCCCACTCCAATAAAGTGGAACTGGTGGTCTGGACTGTTCCAATCCTGATCATTATTTTCCTGGCGCTGCTTACCTGGAAATCAACCCATGCGCTTGATCCCAGCAAGCCGATTGCATCCGATGCCAAGCCTATCACCATCCAGGTGGTGGCCATGGACTGGAAGTGGTTGTTCATCTACCCTGAGCAGGGCATCGCCACGGTCAATCAGATAGCCTTCCCCACCAATGTCCCGGTCAGGTTTGAAATCACGTCCAACTCGGTCATGAACTCGTTCTTCATCCCGCGCCTGGGCGGCCAGATCTACGCTATGGCCGGAATGAACGCCACCCTGCACCTGATCGCCAACGAGACCGGCTCTTATGACGGCATTTCGTCGAACTTCAGCGGCAGAGGGTTTTCCGGCATGAAATTCAAAGCCATCGCCACGCCGGACCAGCAGGGATTCAACGATTGGGTGGCAAAAGTTAAAGCCTCGCCGGAAACGCTCACCACCATGGATGCCTACGAGCAGCTGGCCGCGCCCAGCGAATTCAATCCGGTTGAGTATTTCTCCAGCGTCAAGCCTGACCTGTACCATGCGGTGATTGATAAATTCATGGGCAAGGGCAAGAGCATGGACATGACCCAGGACAAGGGCATGGACATGAGCATGAGTGAGCACTCTCACGCGGGAACCGAGGAATAACTACGATGTTGGGAAAATTAACGCTGGACTCGGTTCCGTACCACGAACCGATCATTATGATCACCATCGCCGCCATTATTGTTATCGGCGCGGCGCTGGTGGCGGGCATTACGTATTTCGGCAAATGGGAATATCTCTGGAAAGAGTGGTTTACCACCGTCGATCATAAAAAAATCGGCGTCATGTATATGATTGTGGCGTTCGTCATGCTGTTGCGCGGCTTCGCCGACGCCATCATGATGCGTTCGCAGCAGGCGCTGGCCTCGGCCGGCGAGGCCGGTTTCCTGCCTCCGCACCATTACGACCAGGTGGTGACCGCCCACGGCGTCATCATGATCATCTTCATGGCCACCCCGTTCGTGGTCGGGCTGATGAACCTGGCGGTGCCGCTGCAAATCGGCGCGCGCGACGTCGCCTTCCCGTTCCTGAACTCGCTGAGCTTCTGGTTCTTCGTGGTGGGGGTGATTTTGATTAACGTCTCGCTGGGCGTGGGCGAATTCGCCCAGACCGGTTGGGTCGCCTACCCGCCGCTGGCCGGCAAGGAGTACAGTCCCGGCGTCGGGGTTGATTACTGGATCTGGAGCATCCAGATAGCCGGTATCGGCACAACGCTTACCGGGGTCAACTTCTTCGCCACCATCATGCGCATGCGCGCGCCGAATATGCCCCTGATGAAAATGCCGGTCTTCACCTGGGCTTCATTGTGCACCAACGTGCTGATTATCGCCGCCTTCCCGATCCTGACCGTGACCGTGGTCCTGCTGACCCTGGATCGCTATATCGGTACCCATTTCTTTACCAACGACATGGGGGGCAACATGATGATGTATGTCAACCTGTTTTGGGCATGGGGCCATCCGGAAGTCTATATATTGGTGCTGCCGGTGTTCGGCGTCTACTCGGAAGTGGTGGCCACCTTTTCCAAGAAGCGGCTGTTCGGCTATACGTCCCTGGTGTGGGCCACCATCGCCATTACCATCCTGTCGTTCTGCGTGTGGCTGCATCATTTCTTTACCATGGGTTCGGGTGCCAATGTCAACGCCTTCTTCGGCATCATGACGATGATTATCGCCATTCCGACCGGGGTGAAAATCTTTAACTGGCTGTTCACCATGTACCAGGGCCGCATCGTCTTTAACTCGGCCATGCTTTGGACCGTCGGTTTTATCATCACCTTCTCCATCGGCGGGATGACCGGGGTGCTGCTGGCGGTGCCGGGCGCCGACTTTGTGCTGCACAACAGCCTGTTCCTGATTGCCCACTTCCATAACGTCATCATCGGCGGCGTGGTGTTCGGGTGTTTTGCCGGCATGACCTATTGGTGGCCGAAAGCCTTCGGTTATACCCTGAATGAAAAATGGGGCAAGCGCGCGTTCTGGTTCTGGATTATCGGATTCTACGTCGCCTTCATGCCGCTGTACGTTCTGGGTTTCATGGGCATGACCCGTCGCCTGAGCCAGCAGATTGACCCGCAGTTCCATGCGATGCTTCTGGTGGCCGCCGGCGGCGCGGCGTTAATCGCGCTCGGCATCCTGTGCCAGGTGATCCAGATCGTGTTGAGCGTTATCCAGCGCGATCAGAATCGCGACCTGACCGGCGATCCCTGGGGCGGACGCACCCTGGAATGGTCTACCTCCTCGCCGCCGCCGTTTTATAATTTTGCCGTGGTGCCCGAGGTGAATAATCATCGCGACGCCTTCTGGCAAATGAAGGAAGACGGCACCGCCTACCAGAAACCGACGAGCTACGAGCCTATCCATATGCCGAAGAACACCGGCGCGGGCGTGGTGATCGCGGCGTTCAGCCTGTTCTTCGGTTTTGCCATGATCTGGCATATCTGGTGGCTGGCGGTTATCGGCTTCGCCGGCATGATCATTACCTGGATTGTGCACAGCTTCAAGGAAGACGTGGACTACTACGTACCGGTCGCGGAAGTGGAACGCATAGAAAACCGTCATTTTGAACAAATCAGCGAAGCGGGCCTGAATAATGTCAACTGAGATACTGCATAATCACGATAGCGTAACCGCCCATGCCGAGCATGGGCACCATGACGCCGGGGCGATTAAAGTCTTCGGCTTCTGGATTTACCTGATGAGCGACTGTATTTTATTCGCCACGCTGTTCGCCACCTATGCCGTACTGGTTAACAGCACCGCGGGCGGTCCGACGGGTAAAGACATTTTCGAACTGCCGTTTGTCCTGGTGGAAACCTTCTGCCTGCTGTTTAGCAGCATCACCTACGGCATGGCGATCCTGGCCATGAACAAAGGCATCAAAAGCCGGGTCAACGCCTGGCTGGGTCTGACGTTCCTGTTCGGGCTGGCGTTTATCGGCATGGAGCTGTATGAATTCCATCACCTGATTGCCGAAGGCAACGGCCCGGATCGCAGCGCCTTCCTCTCCGGCTTCTTTACCCTGGTGGCGACGCACGGGCTGCACGTGACCTCGGGCCTGATCTGGATGGCGGTGATGATGGTGCAGGTGGCGAAACGCGGCCTGACGCCGGTCAACCAGACCCGATTGATGTGTCTGAGCCTGTTCTGGCATTTCCTGGATGTTATCTGGATCTGCGTATTTACCGTGGTGTACTTAATGGGGTCATTGTAATGAGCAGTCATGCAACTACCGGGCACGGCGGTGCCAGCCACGGCAGCCTCAAGACTTATCTGGTAGGTTTTGTCCTGTCGATTATCCTCACCGTCATTCCATTCGCCATGGTGATGAACGGTTCGGCCACCAAGACCACGCTGATTGCCGTCCTGGCGCTGTGCGCCGTGGTGCAGATCCTGGTCCACCTGGTCTATTTCCTCCATCTGGACCGTTCCTCCGAGCAGCGGTGGAACGTGGTGGCGCTGGTCTTCGCCGTACTCATCATCGCCATTCTGGTTGTCGGTTCCCTATGGGTTATGCTGCACCTGAACTACAACCTGATGAGCCATTAACCGAGCGTAATCCTGATGATTAAGCAATACCTGCAAGTAACAAAACCAGGAATTATTTTCGGTAATTTAATTTCTGTCATCGGCGGATTTTTGCTGGCCTCCAAAGGCCATATAGACCATGCCTTGTTTTTCGCCACCTTAATCGGTGTTTCCCTGGTGGTCGCCTCGGGTTGTGTATTCAACAACTTTATCGACCGGGACATTGATAAAAAAATGGAAAGGACCAAGAACCGGGTTCTGGTGAAAGGACTTATCTCCCCGCAAGTGACCCTGGTTTATGCGACTGTGCTGGGTATCGCCGGTTTTGTGCTGCTGTATGTGGCGGCCAATCCGCTGGCCATGTGGCTGGCGGTGGCGGGGTTTATCGTTTATGTGGGCGTCTATAGCCTGTATATGAAACGCAGGTCGGTCTACGGCACCCTTATCGGCAGCCTGTCCGGCGCGGCGCCGCCGGTGATTGGTTACTGCGCCGTCAGCGGCCGGTTTGATATGGGGGCGCTGATACTGCTGCTGATTTTCAGCCTGTGGCAAATGCCGCATTCCTATGCCATTGCCATTTATCGTTTCAAGGACTACCAGGCGGCCTCGATCCCGGTGCTGCCGGTAAAACGCGGCATATCGGTAACCAAAAACCATATTACCCTGTATATCATCGGGTTTATGGTGGCGACACTGATGCTGACCCTGGGGGGTTACGCCGGCTATAAATATTTTATCGTCGCGGCCGCGGTCAGCGTCTGGTGGCTGGGCATGGCGCTGCAAGGGTATAAATCGGCCAACGACGATAGAGTCTGGGCGCGCAAGCTGTTTATTTTTTCCATCGTGGCGATCACCTCGCTGAGCGTGATGATGTCCGTGGACTTTATGGTCCCGGCCAGCAACAGCCTGTTGTCCTATGTCTGGTAATTATTTGCGCTGATACAATGCCGGCACGCTTAGTTCCCGCCGGCATTCCCTCCCCCTCCCCACCGCCATTGCCTGCTAAGTTATCGTCAGTTGGCGATGGTGATCTGTTACATCTGTTAAGATACCCGCCGTTTACCCGGCGCGCCGATGGCATTAAAATATCGCGGGCAGCTCTCTTGAGGTAGTAATGAACGACAACAAAATGACCGGCGGCGAACTGCGCGCCACCTGGGGTTTGGGCGCGGTGTTCTCGCTACGCATGTTGGGCATGTTTATGGTGCTGCCGGTACTGACCACTTACGGCATGGCGTTACAGGGCGCCAGCGAAGCCCTGATTGGCCTGGCCATCGGCATCTATGGCCTGGCGCAGGCGGCATTCCAGGTGCCTTTCGGCCTCATTTCCGACCGGGTCGGGCGCAAGCCGCTGATTATCGGCGGGCTGCTGGTGTTT
This sequence comes from Acerihabitans sp., assembly GCF_036398755.1. Lineage (NCBI taxonomy): Bacteria > Pseudomonadati > Pseudomonadota > Gammaproteobacteria > Enterobacterales > Pectobacteriaceae > Acerihabitans > Acerihabitans sp. The sequence goes on from NZ_DASWOM010000128.1 coordinate 11,478, forward strand.
GCCCTGGGCAGCGCTATCGCCGCCCTGACCGACTCGATCTGGGGGGTGATACTGGGACGCGCATTGCAAGGATCGGGGGCCATCGCCGCCGCCGTGATGGCGCTGCTGTCCGATTTAACCCGCGAGCAGAACCGCACCAAAGCCATGGCCTTTATCGGCGTCAGCTTCGGCGTCACCTTTGCCATCGCCATGGTGCTGGGGCCGATAATCACTCATGCTCTGGGCCTGCATGCGCTGTTTTGGGGTATCGCCCTGCTGGCCCTGGCTGGCATAATCATTACCCTCGCCGTGGTGCCGGCGGCGGATAGCCATGTGCTTAACCGCGAGTCCGGCATCGTCAGGGGCAGCTTTAGCAAGGTGCTGGCCAACGGCCAGCTCCTTAAACTCAATATCGGCATTTTTTGCCTGCACGCCCTGCTGATGTCGAGCTTTGTCGCCCTGCCGCCGATGATGGCCAAGGCCGGCCTGGCGCCCGCCGATCATTGGAAAGTCTATCTTATTACCATGCTGGTATCCTTTGCCGCCGTGGTGCCTTTTATCATCTACGCCGAGGTGAAGCGGCGGATGAAGCGGGTGTTTATGATCTGCATCACCCTGCTGCTGCTGGCGGAAATCGTGCTGTTGGCGGCGGGAGAACATTTGTGGACGATATTTGCCGGCATCCAGATTTTTTTCCTGGCGTTTAACGTGATGGAAGCCATCCTGCCTTCCCTCATCAGCAAAGAAGCGCCGGCGGGCTACAAGGGCACCGCCATGGGCGTCTATTCCACCAGCCAGTTTCTCGGCGTGGCGGCCGGCGGCAGCCTGGGAGGATTATTGTATCAGTGGCATGGGGCATGGCTGGTCTTTACCTTTGGCGCGGCGTTAACGCTGCTTTGGTGGGTTGTTAGCACGACGCTTAGGGAACCGCCTTATGTCAGCAGCCTGAGAATTACCTTGTCGGCATTGGCAATTAAGGATAGCGCGCTGGCGGAAAGGCTTAAAGCGCAGCCTGGGGTTACCGAGGTGGTGGTGGTGCCGGAGGAACGGAGCGCTTATATCAAAATTGATACCAAGCAAACCAGCCGATTAGAGCTCGAACGGTTGATAAGCTTGGCGTAAAGCTAATTTATTATGACCTCTTTCAGGTACTGAAGTGAATAAATCCCAGGCGCTAGTCGAAAATGCAGGCATATATGTATGGGCAAAGGGTTCAAAATTTTATAGCATTATCTGCGGCCGCCCAAAAAAAACTTCAGGAATTTATTTCAGTAGGCAAGCATCAATTATGAAAAAAAGAGTATTCAGGTGACATTTTTTGATGTGCCAAAGCGGGGAATTGCACCCATGCATATTCAATAACGGACGCCTATCTTATTAAATTCTTTGATTAAAAAGAGCAAGTCGCCCTGCCCTCAATTCTGCGCCTAATCGCGAAAATTCGTAAACTGAAACGGCTGGCCCAGTTCGCCGCCTTTGACCAGCGCCATGGCGCCCTGCAAATCATCGCGGGATTTGCCGGTGACCCGCACCTGCTCGCCCTGGATTTGCACCTGCACCTTGAGCTTGCTGTCTTTAATCAGTTTCACCAGTTTTTTGGCCAGGGTGGATTCAATACCTTGCTTGAGCTTGGCTTCGACGCTGTAGGTTTTGCCGCTGCGCGCCATCTCGTCGGGCAGTTCTATCGCCCCGCCCTCAATGCCGCGTTTGGCCAGCTTCTCACGCAGGATCTCGACCAGTTGCTGCACCTGGAAATCGGATTCGCTGGTGGCGGTGATGCTTTGGTTTTTTTCATTCAGCTCAAAGCTCGCGGGAACGTTCCTAAAATCCCATCGGGTCGTCAGCTCACGGCTGGCGTTCTCAACCGCGTTGCGCACTTCCTGCATATCTATTTCTGAAACGATGTCAAATGAGGGCATAATGTGTCTCCGGCTGCCATTCTTTGGCACGTATCATACCTGCTTGGTTTGCCAGATACAAAATACTGTCCGTGGCGGCGGCAAAAATTAATTGGCCATAAACGGCGCTTCCCGGACAGCGAAAATGTCTATAATCATTACCAATCGATGCGCGGGCAGACGCAAGTTGGCTTAATACACAGCAAAGGTTAAAACATGAATATTACCGTTCTCGGGTGTGGCGCCATCGGCCAGCTGTGGTTGGCCGGTCTGGTGAGCCAGGGGCATAACGTTCAGGGATGGCTGCGCGTGCCTCAGACGTCTTGTACGGTGGATGTGGTAACGCCCCGGGGAGAGAACGTGCGGCATCAGTTGCCCGCCAATAATGCCGCGCTGCTGGCCGAAAGCGGTTTATTGCTGGTGACGCTGAAAGCCTGGCAGGTTTCCGGCGCCATCCGCACGCTGCTGCCCCAGTTGAAAGCGGACTGCGCCATTTTATTGCTGCATAACGGCCTGGGCACCCGCGAAGAACTGCCTCCCCTGCCCCAGCCGCTGCTGCAGGGCATTACCACCCACGCGGCTTATCGCAGCGAGACCGGCAGCATTATCCATGTCTATAACGGCACCACCCGTATCGGTCCCCTTACACCCAATGGGCAAACCATCAGCCACCTGGCCGAGGTGTTGCACGAAGCGTTGCCGGACGTGGCCTGGCATAACAATATCGCCGCCTCCTGCTGGCTGAAACTGGCCGCCAACTGTGTTATCAATCCGCTGACGGCGGCGTATGAATGCCGTAACGGCGAGATAGAACACTATATTGATCAAATCGAGGCGCTGTGCCGAGAAGTGGCGATGGTCATGGATCGCGAGGGCTACCATACTTCTTATGAGAGCCTGCTGTTTTACGTTGGGCAAACCATCAAAAGCACCGCGGGCAATACCTCGTCGATGCTGCAGGATATTCGCGCCCAGCGCCATACCGAGATTGACTATATCAATGGATACCTGGTGCGGCGGGCGCGGGTCCACGGCCTGAGCGTACCGGAAAACCAGCGGCTGTATGAGCTTATCAAACAGAAAGAGGACCATTATGGCCGCCTTGGCGATGGGATATCCGGCGACTGGGAGTGAGGCAAACGGCACCGCGGCCTCGTTAGCCCGGCCGGCGCCGCGGCATGAAAGGCGGCCGCGCCCCGGCGATCGGGCCGGGACAGTTTGACTACGGGCGGTAGACCTTGACGTTGTGAAAACCCTGCTCGCGCAGGTACAGCGCCTGTAGACGGCTCATGACGCCCCGGTCGCAATACAGGAGATAGGACTTGCTCTGGTCGAGGGCGCCGAACTGGGCGCCGAGCTTATAAAACGGCAGCGCCTGGACCACGATATTATCCATCAGCAGCGGCTGGCTTTCCTGTTCGTCCACCGGGCGGATATCCAGCACGATATCATTGCCGCCCACGTCGGCGGCGGTTTCCACTTCCACCACGTCCTGGCGGGTCTGCTCGATAATGTCGCGGATATCAATGCTGCTCGCCTCCGCCACCGCCCGTTCCAGCACGCTGAAGTCAAACTGCGCTTCTTCCTGCTCGATGCGGTGCTTCACCGCCTTGACCGTGGGGCTTTTGGAAATCACGCCGCAGTACTCCGGCATGGTTTTGGCGAATTCCTCGGTGCCGATGGCGCGCGCCATATTGATGATCTGTTCTTTATCATGGGAAATCAGCGGCCGCAGCACCAGCGTATCGGAGACGTTATCAATCAGGCGCAGATTGGTGAGGGTCTGGCTTGAGACCTGCCCCAGGGCTTCACCGGTGACCAGCGCCTGGATGCCGAAGCGCTCCGCCATTTCAGATGCCGCGCGCACCATCATGCGCTTGAGCACCACGCCCATCTGGCCGTCATCGACTTTTTCCAGGATTTCACCCACCACGGCGGCAAAATCAATGGCGATAAAGCGCACCCGGTGGGAACTGCCGTAGCGATTCCACAGATGGTGGGCCACCTGGCGCACGCCGATTTCATGCGCCGCGCCGCCGAGATTAAAGAAGCAATAATGCACCCGGCAACCGCGGCGCATCAGCATATAGCTGGAAACACCGGAATCAAAACCGCCGGAAATCAGCGACAGCACGTCTTCCTGGGTGCCGATGGGGAATCCGCCGATGCCTTCGTAGCGCGCGGTGACAAGCAGCAGGCGGTCATCTTCGATTTCCAGATGGATGGTTTCTTCGGGATGGTTGAGCCGCACGCGGGTGCCCGCCACGTTCTGGTTCAGCCCGCCGCCGACGTAGCGTTCCACATCCTGCGAGGTAAACTCATGGGTGCCGCGGCGTTTCACGCGTACGCAAAAGGTTTTATCCACCAGGCGATCGTGGTATTGCGCCAGGGTTTGCTCATAGATGTCGTGCATATCCGTATAGGTGTGTTCCTCCACCGCCAGGATATGATGGATGCCCGGAATTCGGGTCAGCGCCTCGCAGATAACCTGGCGCTTGCTCTCGTCCCTGGCGCGTACGATGATGTGATCCCAATGACGTACCACCGCCAGGGATTCGTCATAATGCTTCATGACGTTGCGGATATTGCTTGAGAGAATTTTAATAAAGCGCAATCGCACCGATTGACTCTTTATCGTAATTTCCGGGAACAGTTTGATGATAAACTTCATGGCGATAGTCGTTATATGATCAGAAGAAAAAGGTAACGTAACGGAACACGTCATATAATAAGATAGGGGTGATACGGCACAGCGCGCCTGGATATTATCCCTAGCCTCCGAGGCGCGCAGTATATCACTTTACGCCGCGGCATTGAGTCCAATTTGCTTATCATCGCACTCTGGGCTAACGTTGTCTGTTTTCATAAACCATGCCCTTTACGTTGGTGAAAAAAATCGTTATGCCGAAAAAAACCGAACAGCCCGCCAGTTTTGAAACTGCGCTGAAAGAATTGGAACAGATTGTCACCCGCCTGGAGTCAGGCGAACTTCCGCTGGAAGAGGCGCTGAGCGCATTTGAGCAGGGCGTGCAGTTGGCGCGCCATGGCCAGCAGACCCTGCAGCAGGCGGAGCAGCGGGTGCAGATATTGCTTGGCGACGAGAACAACGCGCCGCTGACATCTTTTACCCCGGACGCGGAATAAATCATGGAGTTCGCGCTGCAGCTTAAGGCCTGCCATCAGCGGGTCGACGGGGCGCTGGACCGGTTTTTCGCCGCCCTCGATTCCCGCGAGCCGCTGATCCAGGCCATGCGCCACGGCGCGTTATTGGGCGGCAAGCGCCTGCGCCCGTTCCTGGTTTACCGTACCGGCCAGCTGTTCGGCCTGCCTTTGGCGGATCTGGACGCGCCGGCGGCGGCGGTGGAGTGCATCCATGCCTACTCCCTGATACATGACGACCTGCCGGCGATGGACGACGATGACCTGCGGCGCGGCCAGCCGACCTGCCATATCAAGTTTGGCGAAACCACCGCCATCCTGGCCGGGGACGCGCTGCAAGCCCTGGCGTTTTCCATCCTGGCCGATGCGCCGATGCCGTCGGTGGCGGCGCAAGATCGCCTGTCGATGATCTCGGCGCTGGCCCAGGCCAGCGGCGCGGCCGGCATGTGCCTCGGACAGGCGCTGGATCTGGCGGCGGAAGCGGCGCCGGTCGCTCTGGCGGGTCTCGAAACCATTCACCGCCATAAAACCGGGGCGCTTATCCGCGCGGCGGTGACCATGGGCGCGCTGGCGGCCGGAGAACCGGGACGGCTGGCCCTGCCCTTTCTCGATCGTTATGCCGCGGCCATCGGCCTGGCGTTTCAGGTGCAGGACGATATTCTCGACGTCGTGGGCGATACCGCGACGCTTGGCAAACGCCAGGGGGCCGATCAACAGCTGGGCAAAAGCACCTACCCGGCGCTGCTGGGGCTTGATAACGCGCGCGCCAAGGCAGATGATCTGATCCAGGATTCATTAGCGGCCTTAATGCAGGTCGAAAGCCTGGGGTATGATACCTCGGCCCTGAACGCGCTGGCGCGGTTTGTCATTGAACGCGATAAGTAAAAAAAAGCGTCTTTTTCCCTCTCTGACATGAGTATCCGATGAGTATTGATCTGACGAAGTACCCAACGCTGGCGTTAGCCGAAATTCCCGCCGAACTGCGGCTGCTGCCGAAAGAGAGTTTAGTCAGGCTTTGCGATGAACTCCGGCGCTTCCTGCTGGACAGCGTCAGCCGCTCAAGCGGCCATTTCGCCTCGGGTCTGGGTACCGTGGAACTTACCGTCGCGCTGCATTACGTCTACAACACCCCGTTTGACCATGTGGTGTGGGACGTCGGTCATCAGGCCTATCCGCACAAAATCCTGACCGGGCGCCGCGACCAGATCGGCACCATTCGCCAGAAAGACGGTTTGCATCCCTTTCCCTGGCGCGGCGAGAGCGATTATGACGTGCTGTCGGTCGGCCATTCCTCCACCTCCATCAGCGCCGGCCTGGGCATGGCGGTGGCCGCCGGACATGAGGGCAAAGGGCGCCGTACCGTCTGCGTTATCGGCGACGGGGCCATCACCGCCGGCATGGCGTTCGAGGCGATGAACCATGCCGGTGATATCAAGTCGGATCTGCTGGTGATCCTTAATGATAACGAAATGTCGATTTCCGAAAACGTCGGCGCGCTGAACAACCATCTGGCGCAGATCCTCTCGGGCAAGCTGTATTCCACCCTGCGCGAGGGCGGCAAGCGGGTGCTGTCCGGCATCCCGCCCATTAAGGAGCTGGTCAAGCGCACCGAGGAGCATATAAAGGGCATGGTGGTGCCGGGCACGCTGTTCGAGGAACTGGGATTTAACTATATCGGCCCGGTTGACGGACACGACGTGCTGGGGTTGGTCCATACGCTGAAGAACATGCGCGCCATGAAAGGCCCGCAGTTCCTGCATATCATGACCAAAAAGGGCAAGGGCTACGCCCCGGCGGAACAAGATCCCATCGGCTGGCATGCGGTGCCGAAATTTGATCCCGCGGCCGGCACCCTGCCCAAAAGCGCCGGCGGGCTGCCCACCTATTCGGCGATTTTCGGCAATTGGCTGTGCGAAACGGCGGCCACCGACGATAAATTGATGGCGATCACCCCCGCCATGCGCGAAGGCTCGGGCATGGTGGCTTTTTCGCGCCAATACCCGGGCCAGTATTTCGACGTGGCCATTGCCGAACAACACGCCGTGACCTTTGCCGCGGGCCTGGCCATCGGCGGTTACAAACCGGTGGTGGCCATCTACTCCACTTTTTTGCAGCGCGCCTACGACCAACTGATCCATGACGTGGCCATCCAGCGTTTGCCGGTATTGTTCGCCATCGATCGCTGCGGCATCGTCGGCGCCGACGGACCGACCCATCAGGGCGCGTTTGATTTATCCTTCCTGCGCTGCGTGCCCCATATGGTTATCATGACGCCGAGCGATGAAAACGAATGCCGGCTGATGCTGCATACCGGCTATCACTATCAAGAGGGACCGTCGGCGGTGCGTTATCCGCGCGGCAGCGGCACCGGCGCGGCGTTTTCGCCGCTGGCGCCGCTGGCCATCGGCAAAGGCGTGATCCGCCGACAGGGCGATAAAATCGCCATCCTCAATTTCGGCACCCTGCTGGCCGAGGCGCGCATCGTCGCCGACGCGCTGAACGCCACCCTGGTGGACATGCGCTTCGTCAAACCGCTGGATGAAACTCTTATCGAGGAACTGGCCGCCAGCCATGAAGCGCTGGTGACGCTGGAGGAGAACGCCGTCATGGGCGGCGCCGGCAGCGGCGTGAATGAATTCCTGATGCACCAGCGGCTGCTGGTGCCGGTATTGAATATCGGCCTGCCCGATCGGTTTATTCCCCAGGGCGGCCAGGAGGAAATGCGCGCCGCGCTCGGGCTGGACAGCGCCGGGATCCAGGCCCGGATTGAGCGCTGGCTGGCTTGACTCCTCGGCACGGCGCCTTGGGTAAGCTCGGTGCTGGCGGGCCTACCGTGCCATGGGGCGCTCGGGCAGGCGGGAAAACCACGCCTGCTTCGACCCCATTGGCACGCTCACCCTTTAACACGCCTATTGTAAGCCCGGTGCTGGCGGGCTATTTATTCAGTGATTTTCCTGCCATTCGCCCGACGCCTCAGGCTCCGTTTCCGGACGGGACAGCATGGCGGTGGCGATACCGTTGCCCAGCACGTTGATGCCTGAACGCCCCATATCCAGAACATGGTCGATGCCCATCAGCAGCAAGATACCCGCCACCGGGATATTAAAGCTTGGGATCGTGGCCGCCAACACCACCAGCGCCGAACGCGGCACGCCGGCAATGCCTTTGGATGCCAGCATCAGCGTCAGCATCAGCATGGTGATTTGCGCGCCGGTCAGCTGGATGTTATAAGCCTGGGCGATAAACATGGCGGCAAACGAGCAGTAAATCATCGACCCCACCAGGTTAAACGAATATCCCAGGGGCAGCACAAACGAGGCGATATTATTCGGACAGCCGAAGCGCCGCAGCTGCTCAAGGGTTTTAGGATAGGCGGCCTCGGAGCTGCTGGTGGTGAACGCCAGTAATACCGGTTCTTTCAGCAGGCTTAACAGGCGGAACGTGGCGGATTTCAACACCAGGTAACAAAAACCGATCATCAGCACGCAGCACAGCGCGATGGCCAGGTAATAGCCGCCGATAAACGACGCGTAGCTCTTCAGGATGCCCAGCCCTTCGTTGGCGATAACCGACGACACGGCGGCGAAGATGGCGAGCGGCGCCATATACATCACATACCCCGTCACCTTCAGCATGATGTGGGACACCACGTTCAGGCCGTCCGCCAGCGGTTTATTGAACTTTTCGCCCAGCGAAGCCCCTGCTATACCGAAAAACAGCGAAAACACCACGATCTGCAGGATTTCGTTATGCCCCATGGCATCGACGATGCTGGTGGGAAAGGTGTGGGCGATAAAGGTCTTGAACGACATGCCGCTGGCGGCCAGGCCGGTATCGACCGTCTGGACGGGGATTTGCAGGTTCAGACCGGCGCCGGGCTGCATCAGGGTGACCACCGTCAGCCCCAAGAGGATGGAGACCACGGAGGATGAGATAAACCAGAGAAAGGCTTTGCCGCCAAGGGCGCCGATGGCCGAGGTATCGCCCATACTCATGATGCCGACCGTCAGCGTGGTGAATACCAGCGGCGCGATAACCATCTTGATCAGGCGCAGGAAAATATCGGTTAACAACGCAACGTTGTCCGCATAGGCGTGCGCGTTCGCGACGCTTGCGAACTGATGCACCAAGGCGCCCGTGGCGATGCCCAGCAGCATAAAGGCCAGGATAAAGGTGGTTAACTTGTTAGATTTAGACATGATTTCCCGGTGTTCAATATAGCTTACGCTTTTATAGTGGTGAGGGGTTGAGGTTAAGTCGCATAATCATCCTTAATGAAGAGGTAATATTCCATGCAATGGGTCAAGGAAAACCGCATTAACCGGTTTGCCGGCCCGGGCGCCGGGCGGCAATGACCCGCCGCCCAGAACAAACTGACTATAATGTAAAAATTAACATCACCGCCATCAGGAGATAACCATGCAGTTTACCACGCTTGGCAAGACCGATCTTCGCATATCCCGCCTGTGCCTGGGTTGTATGACCTTTGGCGATCCCGCGCGCGGCAAGCATGCCTGGACCCTGCCCGAGGAGAGCTCGCGGCCGCTGATCAAGCAGGCGCTTGACCTGGGCATTAATTTTTTCGATACCGCCAATAGCTATTCCGACGGCAGCAGCGAGGAAATCGTCGGACGGGCGTTAAAGGACTTTGCCCGGCGCGAGGACATCGTTCTCGCCACCAAGGTCTATTTCCCCATGAGCAATCTGTCGGAAGGCCTGTCGCGCGCCAATATCCTGCAATCCATTGACGACAGCCTGTCCCGCCTTGGCACCGACTATGTTGACCTGCTGCAAATCCACCGTTGGGACTACAATACGCCGCTGGAGGAAACGCTGGAGGCGCTGCACGACGTGGTGCAATCCGGCAAGGCGCGTTTTATCGGCGCGTCGTCCATGTACGCCTGGCAATTTGCCCGCGCCTTGTATACCGCCGATTTGCATGGCTGGACCCGCTTTGTCAGCATGCAGGATCAGTACAACCTGATCCAGCGCGAGGAGGAGCGTGAAATGCACCCCCTGTGCCGGGCGGAAGGGATCGCGGTGCTGCCGTGGAGCCCGCTGGCGCGCGGCAGGCTGACCCGCCCCTGGGGCGAAACCACCGCGCGGGAAGCCTCGGATCTGGTCAGCAAGACGCTTTATGATAACAGCGCCGACGCCGATGCCCGCATAGCCGAACGCGTGGCGGCCATTGCCGACGACAAGGGGGTCTCGCGAGCCCAGGTGGCCCTGGCGTGGGTACTGAGCAAGCCGGCGGTGACCGCGCCCATCGTGGGAGCGTCGCGCGCCGAACAGCTAGACGACCTGACCGGCGCCCTGGACATCACCCTTGATGAGCAGGATATCGCCGAATTGGAGACCGCCTACGCTCCGCACCATCCGGTCGGTTTCCAATAAACCTGCGGCGGTAAGCAAAGCCTCGCCCCGGGCGGGCGGGGTTTCATAACAGCGGCCAGTGATGGCCGACGAAATAGATCATGCCGGCGCCGATAATGCCGGCCACGATATCGTCAATCATAATCCCCATGCCGCCGTGTACCTCCCGATCGAACCAGCGGATCGGCCAGGGCTTCCAGATATCCAGCACGCGAAACAGCAAAAAAGCCGCCGCTACCCAGCGCCAGTCGTTGACCGGCAATGCCATCAGCGTTATCCACATGCCGACAAACTCATCCCAGACCAGACAGCCGTGATCGTGTACGCGCATATCCCGTGCGGTCTGATGGCAGGCATAAACCCCCAGGCAGATGCTTAACATCACCACCAGTGAATACAGCTGCCAGGGAAGCTGGATAATCAGGCACCACAGCGGAATGGCCGCCAGGGAACCGGCGGTGCCGGGCATCCAGGGAAACATTCCGCTGCCGAATCCGGTGGCCAGCAGATGCCAGGGATTACGCAAGCGTACCCGCCCCTTGGCAAGGGCCATTTCCATGGTCATGGCTTACTCCTGGTTAAAATGGTCAAAACCCTGCCAATCGAAGGTGACCGGCTGGTTATCGCGTAATAATTGCAGGCCTTCACTACGGGGTCCAATCTGGCCGATGCAGGTAAAATCGGCGCCGGTATGTCCTAAGGCGACATCAAGCGCGCCGCGGTTGATTTCCGGCACGGTAAAGCAGAGTTCGTAGTCTTCACCGCCGCTCAAGGCCCAGCGCAGCGCCTGTTCCGGCGTGGCGTGGCGGCGCAGGGCGGTGGAATAAGGCAGGTCTTCCAGATGGATGCGCGCGCCGCATTCGCTCCTGTCGAGGATATGGCGCAGGTCGGACACCACGCCGTCGGAGATATCTATCGCCGAACTGGCCAGATCGCGCAGCGCCTGCCCCTGGAGGATACGCGGCTGGGGCCGCAGGTGGCGCGACAGCAGGTACTGGCGGTCCCGCGCCGAATCGACATCAAGCCGGTTTTGCAGGATGGCCAGGCCGGCGGCGCTGTCGCCAAGGGTGCCGGTGACATAAATCCAGTCGCCGATGCGGGCGCCGGATCGGGTGATGGCGCGCCCGGCGGGGATGAGCCCGTGGATGGTCAGCGTCAGGCTGAGCGGGCCGCGCGTGGTATCGCCGCCAATCAGCTGCATGCCGTAGTAGTCAAGCTGTTCATACAGGCTGTCGCTATAGGCGCCAAGCCAGGATTCATCGATGTCGGGCAGGGTGAGCGCAAGCGACAGCCAGGCGGGATCGGCGCCCATGGCGGCCAGGTCGCTGAGATTTACCGCCAGGGATTTATAACCTAAATCGGCGGGAGAGATGTCCGGCAGAAAGTGAATGCCCGATACCAGGGTATCGGTGCTGACCGCAATCAGTCGTTTTTCATCAACCGACAGCAGCGCACAATCATCGCCGATGCCCAGTACCACATCGCGCCGGACGCTCCTTACGCGATTGAAATAGCGGGCAATGAGGTCAAATTCGCCACAGGCCATAACCTATCCAAATATGTTGTCTATTATGCTATTGCGGAAAAGGGCCGCGGCCGGAGAACCGGCCGGAAAAGCGTTACTTTCTGTTGGGACGGATATGCGGGGCCGCTTTGTCCAGCACGCCGTTGACAAACTTATGGCTTTCTTCCGCGCCGAAGGTCTTGGCCAGTTCAATGGCTTCATTGATAGCCACTTTGTAAGGCACATCCAGGCGTTTGCTTAATTCATACAGCGCCAGGCGCAAAATTGCGCGTTCCACATGGCCCAGCTCGTCGAGCTGGCGTGAAAGGTAGGGCGCCATAAGCTGGTCCAGCTCCGCTGCATGCGTCGCCGTACCGGTATACAGCTCGCGAAAGTAAGCGATATCCACATCCTTGACATCCTGCTCCGCAAGGAACTGGACTTCAATATCCGCGATATCGTTATGAGATAACTGCCATGAGTAAAGCGCCTGGACGACACATTCACGGGCACGGCGACGAGCAGCAGGTTTCACGAATTTCCCCTTTACTTACGCTTTGATAGCTTTCAGTACGTTAATCATTTCCAATGCGGTCAAGGCTGCTTCCGCACCTTTATTGCCGGCTTTGGTACCGGCCCGTTCTATTGCCTGTTCAATGCTCTCCGTTGTCAGCACGCCGAAGGCTACGGGCAGCTCACTGCTCATGGCGACGCTTGACAAACCGGAGCTGCATTCGCCGGCGACATATTCAAAATGCGCGGTGCCGCCACGGATTACCGTGCCCAGCGCCACCACGGCGTCAAATTTTTTGCTATTGGCCAGGGCGCGCGTTGCCAGCGGCAGCTCGTAGGCGCCCGGTACCCAGACCACGGTGATATTGGCGTCTTTGACTTGGCCGATGCGCTTTAGGGCATCAATCGCGCCGTCAAGCAGGCTGTCGTTGATGAAGTGGTTAAAGCGCGCAATGGCAATCGCTATACGGGCATCCGGAGTGGCTACAACACCTTCAATAACGTTCATGGTTTTCCTTCAATTGGCAAATAGTGGTAATTGCCCACGAGGGGGCGGATTCTAACATATTCTTTTGCCCGCCGCTCGGGCCAATTACTGCGGGTGCCGCGGTTTGAGCCGCAGGCGGATATCCGGCCCCACCTGGCACAAGTCGGTAAAGTCAAACGCCGGCGCCTGAGCCAATGTCTCAAGTCCAGGCAGGTTACATAACCCACGCGCCTCGGCGCCCAGGAGTTTGGGCGCGAGATAGACAATCAGTTCATCCACGACCCCGGCGTCAAGCAAGGCGCCGGCAAGCGAAGCCCCGCCCTCGACCCACAGGCTGTTGACCTGGCGCCTGGCCAGCAGCAGCATCAGCGCCACGATATCGATATGCGCGGCGGCGCCCCGCGCGGCGGGCACCCTGAGCTGTTCGACCTCCAGCGGCCAGGATAAGCTGTCCGGTTGCAGGCGGGCGAGCAGCGTTGGCCCGGGCTGGGCCACCACGCGGTGCCCGGGCGTGACCCGGTTCCGGCTATCGATAACCACCCGTAAAGGCTGGCGCAGCGTTTCCCGGGCATATCCCGCGCGAATACCGTCCGGCAGGTCATTCCAGCGCACCGTCAGGGCCGGGTCGTCGGCCAATACCGTGGCGGCGCTGGAGAGAATGGCGCCGGCCTGGGCGCGGAACGTCTGCACGTCCGCGCGGGCCTGGGGGGAGGTTATCCACTGGCTTTCGCCGGAGGCCATGGCGGTACGGCCGTCAAGCGAGGCGGCAAGCTTAAGCTGTACATAAGGAAAGCCGGTGCGCATGCGTTTCAGGAATCCCGGATTCAGCGCCTCGGCCTCATTCATCATCAGCCCGTGCTCTACCGACACGCCGGCCTGGCGCAGGAGATACATGCCGCGCCCGGCCACCTGGGGATTGGGATCCTGCATCGCCACCACCACCCGCGCCACCCCGGCCGCCACCAGCGCGTCGGCGCAGGGAGGGGTGCGGCCGTGATGGCTGCAGGGTTCAAGGGTGACGTAAGCGGTGGCGCCGCGCGCCGCATCGCCCGCCATGCGCAGGGCGTGGACTTCGGCATGGGGTTCGCCGGCGCGCTGATGATATCCCTCGCCGACAATGTTGCCGTCGCGCGCGATGACGCAGCCGACGTTAGGATTGGGCGCGGTGGTAAAGCGGCCGCGCCGGGCCAGCTCAAGGGCGCGCGCCATGAAATATTCGTCAAGCGGCATAACGAGGTCCTTAGTCCTGGAGTCGGGCAATCTCTTCACCGAATTCGCGCACATCCTCAAAGCTACGGTATACCGAGGCGAAACGGATATAGGCCACTTTATCCAGCTTTTTCAGCGCGTCCATCACCAGGTTGCCGATCATCTTGCTCGGCACCTCACGTTCCCCGGTCGCCCGCAGCTGTGATTTGATATGATTGATGGCCATTTCGACATCGTCTGATTTGACCGGCCTTTTTTCCAGCGCCTTCAGGAAGCCGCCGCGCAGCTTGTCTTCATTAAACGGCTCGCGGATTTCATTACTTTTGATAACCCGGGGCAAGACCAGCTCCGCCACTTCAAAGGTGGTGAAGCGCTCATTGCAGACCAGGCACTGCCGGCGGCGCCGGACTTGGGATCCTTCCCCCACCAGACGGGAATCAATGACCTTGGTATCGACTGCGGAACAAAAGGGACAATGCATAAGGCGTCCTGCGCGGCGAAAACGGATAGGTTAGTTTAGCGCGAACCGGGCCGACAACAAAGAGGCAAGCCCCGGCAAGGGGTCGGTTCCAGGCAGGCGGGCGGTTATCATTTCATGACATCGCGCAGGTTCCGGGCTAAGCTGTATTCAACTGACAGAAAAAGGAAACTGTTGCTATGACAATCAGTTATCGTTCGCTTTACGCTACACTCGCCCTGCTGTCGCTTGCGGGCTGCGCCCAACAACCGAACCCTAAAATCCCGGAGTTGAAGAAGGAAATCGTCCAGCTCAACCAGCGCCTGCAGTACCTAAACGATGAGGCCTCGGCGCTAATGCAGCAAAATGCGCTTAATGAGCAGTCCACCGACGGCGTTTACCTGTATCCGGCGGCGCGGACCGGGGCGCGGGTCGAAAGCAATATCGGCAGGCTACAGGTCAGCCTGGGCACGGTGGAAACCGAAGCCAATGGGTCGCGCGCGCTGCTAAGCATCCGCACCGCCGACAGCTCGGCGCTGCCGCCGTTCCATGCGGTGGTGGACTGGGGCCAGGTGGATCCCGCCTCCGGCAAGCCGCTGACCGCCGATACGCTCAGCCAGCCCATCGTGGTGCCCACGTCCCTGCTACCGAAACCGGAAGCCACCGTCGAGCTGCGGCTTAGCGGCCTGACGCCGGAACAGGTGGGTTTTGTCCGCCTGCGCGATATAATCCGCAACGCCCCCGAGACGCCGCCCGCGCCGGACGCGGTAAAACCGTTGTCGCGCCAATAGGCGCTTTAGCCGCAGGCGCTGGACCATAAAAAAACCCCGCTAACGCGGGGTTTCAACGGCCGGTTCGCCAGCATGCGCTACGGTAGCAGCGATGGCTGGTCGGCGCCTTCTTTCTCGACTTTCTGCTGCATCATGTGTTCGCGCTTCATGCCCAGCTTCAACGCCAGGGCCGAGGCCACATAGATGGACGATACCGTACCTATGGTTACGCCGATAAGCATGGTAAGCGAAAAGCCCGCCAATATCGGACCGCCGAAGATAAACAGCATCAGCACCACCATGAGCGTGGTGGCGGAGGTCATGATGGTGCGGCTTAGGGTCTGGGTCAGCGACACGTTGATAATTTCGTAAGAGCTGCCGCGGCGGATCTTGCGGAAATTTTCACGAATACGGTCGGAGACCACGATACTGTCGTTAAGCGAATAGCCGATGACCGACATCAGCGAGGCGATGATGGTCAGATCGATTTCGATGTGAAACAGCGACAATACCCCCATGGTAATCACCACGTCATGCGCCAGCGCCAGCACCGCGCCCAGCGCCAGGCGCCATTCGAAACGAAAGCCGACGTAAATCAGGATGCAGATCAACGCCACCAGCAGCGCCATGCCGCCGGCCTGCGCCAGATCGCCGCCCACGCTCGGCCCGACGAACTCGATGCGTTTGACCACCGCGTTCTGCTCGAAGGTCTGGTTGATTACGCCAAGCACTTTATTGCCCAGCTCCTGCCCCGCGCCATCCTGCACCGGCGGCATGCGCACCATGATATCGCGGCTGCTGCCGAAATTCTGGATCAGCGGTTCCTTGAAACCGGCCTTTTCCAGGGCATCGCGCATGGCGTCCAGATCAACGGATTTCTCCAGGTTCAGTTCAATCACCGTACCGCCGGTGAAATCCAGACCCCAGTTAAATCCCCTGACGGACATGATGGCGACCGAGATAATCAGCAGCGTAATCGAGATGCTGAACGCCATATAATCCCAGCGCATAAAGTCATAGACTTTACGGCCGTAATTCAAATCTTCAACACTATGTTGCTGAGCCACAGCCCACTCCTAAATTGACAGCTTGTTGATGCGTTTACCGCCGTAAAGCAGGTTAACGATGGCACGCGTGCCGACAATCGCCGTAAACATCGAGGTGGCAACCCCAATCGCGGTGGTGATGGCAAAACCCTTGATCGAGCCGGTGCCGACCGCATACAGGATAATGGCGGTGATTAGCGTGGTGACGTTGGCATCAACGATACTGGAGAATGCGCCGCGATAACCTTCATGGATTGCCTGCTGGATCGATCGGCCGTTTTTCAGCTCTTCCTTGATACGTTCGTTGATCAGCACGTTGGCATCCACCGCCACCGCAAGCGTCAGCACGATCCCGGCGATACCCGGCATGGTCAATGTCGCCCCCGGCAGCAGGGACATGATACCCACGATCATCACCAGGTTGGCCACCAGCGCGGTGGTGGCGATCAGGCCGAACTTACGATACCAGACCACCATAAAGACAATGGACGCCACCAAGCCCCACAGACAGGCTTGCAGCCCCTGGGTAATGTTCTGCATGCCCAGGGTCGGGCCAATGGTCCGCTCCTCGACAATCTGGATCGGCGCAATCAATGCCCCCGCGCGCAGCAGCAGCGACAATTGGCGGGCTTCGTTCGGATTATCGATGCCGGTGATACGGAAGCTGTTGCCCAGGCGCGACTGGATGGTGGCGACGTTGATGACCTCTTCCTGTTTCACCAGGATCGAGCGGCCGTTGGCGTCTTTTTTGCCGCTGTCCTTGTATTCCACAAACAGCGTTGCCATCGGCTTGCCGATATTGTCCTTGGTGAAATTGGACATATTGGTGCCGCCGGTGCTGTCCAGCGAGATATTCACCTGCGGACGGTTATATTCATCGGCGCTGGAAGTGGAGTCGGTAATATGGTCGCCGGTGAGGATAACGCGTTTATACAGCACCACCGGCTGGCCGTCGCGGGTGGATTTCACTTCGGAATCCCCCGGTACCCGGCCGCTGGCGGCCGCGGTGCGGTCTACCGTGCTATTGACCAGGCGGAATTCCAGGGTGGCGGTGGCGCCGAGAATTTCCTTGGCGCGCGCGGTGTCCTGGATGCCCGGCAGTTCAACCACGATGCGGTCGGCGCCCTGGCGCTGCACCAGCGGTTCGGCCACGCCGAGCTGGTTGACGCGGTTACGCAGGATGGTAATGTTTTGTTGTACCGCGTATTCCCGCGCCTCGCGCAGGCGGGTGTCCGCCATGACGGCGCGCAGTCCGGTGTCGCCGACGTTGTTGAACACCAGGTCGCGATGGCGCGGCGTCAGGTATGAAACCGCCTGATCGCGGGCCGCCGCATCGCGAAAGCCCACCTCGGTGCCGTTATTATCGGATTTACGCACCGTGGCGTAGGGGATCCCTTTTTCACGCAGATCGGTGCGCAGGGTATCCATGGTCTGCTCCTGGAGTTTGCCCAGGGCGGTGTCCATATCCACTTCCATCAGGAAGTGAACGCCGCCGCGCAGATCCAGGCCCAGCTTCATGGGTTCGGCGCCCAGCACCGATAACCACGGCGGGGTGGCCGGGGCCAGGTTCAGCGCAACGATATAATTTTCGCCAAGCGCGTTTAACAGCGCCTCGCGGGCGCGCAGCTGCACGTCAGGATTGGCGAACCGCGCCAGGATGGCGCCATTTTCCAAAGCCACGGACTTGCTGGTGATATTTTGTTCTTTCAACACATTCTGGATCTGGACCAGCGTCGTCTCACTGGCGGCGGCACCGCGCGCGCCAGTGATTTGTACGGCCGGATCCTCACCATATAGGTTTGGAAGCGCATACAGCAGCCCGACGACCAGCGCCAGGATCAGCATAATGTACTTCCATAAAGGATAACGGTTTAACACGGCAGTTCCCTTCGGGAAAATCGTTAATTACAGCGCTTTCATCGTACCTTTCGGCAGAACAGCAGCCACGAAATCACGTTTGATGACAACTTCGTTGGTATCGTTGAGCGCAATGGCGATATAGCCGGTATCCGTGACTTTGGTGACACGTCCGACCAGGCCGCCGGTGGTCAGCACTTCGTCACCCTTGCCGATGGAGTCCATCAATTTTTTATGATCTTTGGCGCGTTTTTGCTGCGGACGCAGGATCATAAAGTAAAAAATCAAACCAAATACCACCAGCATGATCACCAGGGAGTAAGGACTTCCCTGAGACGAGCCGGAGGCTGCGCCAGAACTGAAAAAGCTCATTTAAATTCCCTCATTGTTATTTAACTCGACGACTAAAGGCGGAACGGGAAGCCCCCTCCGACCATAAAATTCTTCCACAAAGCGTCCTAATTTACCCTCTCCAATGGCCTGGCGTAAACCCGCCATCAGACGTTGATAATAACGCAGGTTATGGATGGTGTTCAGACGCGCACCGAGTATTTCGTTGCAACGGTCAAGATGATGCAAGTACGCGCGGCTATAATTGCGACAGGTGTAACAATCACAATGCTCATCCAGGGTCGATGTATCGCTTTTATGGCTGGCGTTGCGGATTTTCACCACGCCGCCGGTGACAAACAGATGGCCGTTGCGCGCATTACGGGTGGGCATGACGCAATCGAACATATCGATGCCGCGCCGTACTCCCTCCACCAGATCCTCGGGTTTGCCCACACCCATCAGATAGCGCGGTTTATCCGCCGGAATCTGCGGGCAAACGTGCTCCAGAATGCGATGCATGTCCGCTTTCGGCTCGCCCACCGCCAGGCCGCCCACAGCGTAACCATCAAAACCTATCTCTACCAGTCTTTTTACCGATACATCTCGTAAATCTTCGTAAACGCCGCCCTGGATTATGCCGAACAGCGCATTTTTGTTTTGCAGCTGGTCAAAACGCTCGCGGGAGCGGGCCGCCCAGCGCAGCGACATCTCCATCGATTTTTTCGCGTAGTCGTGGTCGGCCGGATACGGCGTGCATTCATCGAAGATCATGACGATATCCGAGCCGAGGTCGTATTGGATTTCCATCGATTTTTCCGGGCTGAGGAAAATCGCGTCGCCGTTGATCGGATTGCGAAAATGCACGCCCTCCTCGGTTATCTTGCGGATATCCCCGAGGCTGAATACCTGGAAGCCGCCGGAATCGGTCAGGATCGGACCGTGCCACTGCATAAAATCGTGCAGATCGCCGTGCAGTTTCATGATCTCCTGCCCCGGGCGCAGCCAAAGGTGAAACGTATTGCCCAGCAGGATCTGCGCGCCGGTTTCGGCCACTTCCTCAGGGGTCATGCCCTTTACGGTGCCGTAGGTGCCCACGGGCATAAACGCCGGCGTCTCAACCGTGCCGCGATCAAAGGTCAGGCGTCCACGACGCGCCAGGCCGTCGGTATTGATTAATTGATACTTCACTCGTCCTCCGGCACCGGATAAACAGTCCGATGCGGTCATTGCCGCAACCCTATTGTCGCGGCAAGAAAAGCCCGGCGGAGAGTCCCGCCCGGCCGGTTATGCGTCCCCGATGGTTTCCTGCGCCGCCTGGGGATTGGCGGTGATAAACATGGCGTCGCCATAGCTGAAAAAGCGATATTGTCCGGCGACCGCCTCGTGATAAGCCGCCATAGTATGCCGGTAACCGGCAAAGGCGGATACCAACATGATCAAGGTTGATTCCGGTAAATGAAAATTGGTCACCAGCACGTCGATAACCCGAAAGCGGTAGCCTGGGTAAATAAAGATATCGGTATCGCCGAAAAACGGCGTAAGTTTCCCGCCGGCGGCGGCCCGGGCGGCGCTTTCAAGCGATCGCACCGAGGTGGTGCCCACCGCTATCACCCGGTTGCCGCGCGCCTTGCAGGCCAGCACCGCGTCGACAACCTGCTGGGGGACCTCGGCGTATTCCGTGTGCATGACATGTTCTTCAAGCTGGGAAACCCGCACCGGCTGGAAGGTGCCTGCGCCGATATGCAGCGTGACAAAGGCCATCTCCACGCCTTTGCCGCGCAGCGCGTCAAGCAGGGGCGCATCGAAATGCAGGCCGGCGGTGGGCGCCGCCACCGCGCCGGGACGTTCGCTGTAGACCGTTTGGTATAATTCACGGTCGGCGGCGTCGTCCGGGCGATCGATATAGAGCGGCAGGGGTATGTGCCCGGCGTCGTTAAGCAGCGTCAGGACATCCCGTTCCTCGTTGAATAGCAGCTCGAACAGGGCGTCATGGCGGGCCACCATGGTGGCGCTGATGCTTTCATCGTCGCCGAGCAGCAGCGCGCTTCCGGGTTTGGGCGATTTAGAGGCGCGCACATGGGCCAGCACGCGGTGTTCATCCAGTACCCGTTCCACCAGCACTTCGATTTTACCGCCGCTGGCCTTGCGGCCGAACAGGCGCGCCGGGATAACGCGGGTATTGTTGAATACCAGCAAATCGCCGGGAGACAGTTTGTCCAGCAGGTCGGTAAATACGCCGTGGGTTATCTCGCCCGACGGCCCGTCCAGCGACAGCAGGCGGCAGGCGCTGCGCTGCGGCTGGGGATAATGGGCAATCAGGTTTTCGGGAAGATCATAGGAGAAATCGGCCACACGCATTTCAGTTCACTTTACTCAAAAAACAGGCGGGTTAGTCTAGGGCTATGCGTCGCCCGCTGCAAGAAATAAGCGGAATCAAACTCTTTTTAACCTATACTCATGGCATGAATTTTCTTGCCCATCTTCATCTCGCCTCGCTGGCGCAAAGCTCATTACTGGGCAACCTGATGGCGGACTTTGTCCGCGGCAATCCCGACGGCCAGTTTGCGCCGCCGGTGGTGGCGGGTATCCGTATGCACCGCAGGATTGATGTCATTACCGATAGCCACCCCGAGGTCAAGACCGCGAAGATGTTATTCAGCGCCGGTTACCGGCGGGTGGCGCCGATTGCGCTGGACGTGGTGTGGGATCACTTCCTGGCGCGGCATTGGCTGCGCCTTGAGCCGGGACTGCCGCTGCGCGCCTTTATCCAGCGCGTCGAGAGCGAAATAACACCCGCCCTGCCGGATACGCCGGAGTCGTTCCAGGCGCTTAATCACTACTTGTGGCGCGAGCGCTGGCTGGAGCGTTATGCCGATCTGGCGTTTCTGGCGCCGGTTTTCAACGGTATGGCCGGCCGTCGCCCCCGGCTGGTGGCGCTGAGCGGTATCTTTCCGGAAATCGAGCGGCATTATCCCGCGCTTGAGGCCTGTTTCTGGCGTTTGTACCCGGACCTGATGCATATGGCGGGCCGGGGTGCCGAATCACTATAAGTGTCGCTTGGCTATTTGTGGCGCGGTGTTTGAGTTAACGCCTTTTGGCCTTTCATCGGAAGGGCTTATTTTGTATTATAAATATTGAATAATAGGCTCTTCAATTGGTCAAAGCTATCTCACCGATTGGCGTCATGGCCTTTTACCCCTGGACATGAGACCTTATACTGGCGCTCGTTTCGTTTCTTTTATTAGCAACTCACTTAACCGCTTTTTACAGGAGTACTCATGGTACTGGTAACCCGTCAAGCCCCCGATTTTACCGCAGCAGCTGTGTTGGGCAGCGGCGAAATCGTTGAAAATTTCAACCTGAAAAGCCATATCAAAGGCAAGCCCGCCGTTATCTTCTTTTGGCCGATGGACTTTACTTTTGTGTGTCCGTCTGAGCTTATCGCTTTTGACAAGCGTTATGCTGAATTCCAGAAGCGCGGCGTGGAAATTATCGGCGTGTCCTTTGATTCCGAGTTTGTGCATAACGCCTGGCGTAAAACCCCGGTGAACGAAGGCGGCATCGGCGAAGTGCAGTATCCGATGGTAGCCGACGTGAAGCATGAAATCATTCGGGCCTATGGTATCGAGCATCCTGAAGCCGGCGTTGCGTTGCGCGGTTCGTTCCTGATCGATAAAGAGGGCGTGGTGCGTCATCAGGTGGTCAACGATTTGCCGCTGGGCCGTAATATTGACGAAATGATGCGTATGGTTGACGCGTTGCAGTTCCATGAAGAGCACGGTGAAGTGTGCCCGGCCCAATGGGAAAAAGGTCAGGAAGGGATGGGGGCGTCGCCGGAAGGCGTGGCGAAGTACCTGTCCGAGAACGCCAGCCGTTTGTAATAGTCTGTTGATTTTGCCTGCTTAGCGCGGGCAATCGAAATATACCGTCGGATAACCGGCGGTTTTTTTATGCCTGAATTCGACCCCATCGGCACGCTCTCCCTTGAACACGCCTGCTTTTGAGTCCGATGCTGGCGGGCCTGGCATGCCGTGGGGCGCTTTCCCTTTAACGCGACGTATGTAAGCGCGGTGTTAGCGGGCGATTGCCAGTCGAGCTTTATGGCGTTGCATCAGGGCATAACTGATAAGCAGTAATATCAGCCAGATCCCGCCGGCATATAATGAGACGCGCGTTACCGGGAAATAGCCTATCAGGCCGATGATAAACAGCAGGAACAGCACGCCGGCCGCCGAGGTCAGCGCGCCGCCCGGCAGGGGGAACGCCAGCGACTTGGCCCGCTGCGCGCCGATCCGTCGCCGAAAGCCGATTTGCGAGCACAGGATCATGATCCATACCCAGACCGTGGCAAAGGTGGCCAGCGAGGCTATCACCAGGAAAATATTTTCCGGCATGATGTAATTGAGGTAAACCGCCAGCAGCAGCGCGAAGATCATCGCCAGTACCGTGACCCAAGGGATGCCGTTGCGCGATACCCGGGCGAACATTTTTGGCGCGTGTCCCTGTCCGGCCATGCCGTGCAGCATGCGTCCGACGCCGAACACATCGCTGTTTATCGCCGAGAGCGAGGCCGTGAGCACCACGAAATTGAGGATGCCGGCGGCGGTCGGGATGCCAAGCTTCTGGAAGGTAAGCACAAAGGGGCTGCCTTCGGTGCCCACCTGATCCCAAGGGTAGATGGACATGATGACAAACAGCGTACCGACATAAAAGACCAGGATGCGCCAGGGTACGGAGTTGATTGCCTTAGGGATCGATTTTTCCGGTTCATTGGCCTCGCCGGCGGTGATGCCGATAATTTCAATGCCGCCGTAAGCAAACATCACCATTTGCAGCGACAGGATCATGCCCATTACCCCGTGGCTGAAAAAGCCGCCGTTGGACCAGAGATTATGGATGCCGGTCGGCTGTCCGCCGTTTCCCAGCCCCCAGATAATGATGCCGAAGCCGGCCAGGATCATAATGATAATGGTGGCCACCTTGAAAAACGAGAACCAGAATTCCATTTCGCCGAAGGCTTTGACATTCAGCAGGTTGATGGCGCCGATAATCAATACCACGCTCAGTACCCATACCCAGTGCGGCACCGTCGGGAACCATACGCCCATGTAGATGCCGAAGGCGGTGACGTCGGCGATGGCGACAATCAGGATTTCGAAGCAATAGGTCCAGCCGGTGATATAGCCGGCCAACGGCCCGAGGTTATCCTGGGCGTAGCGGGAGAAAGACCCGGCATGGGGGCTGTGCACCGACATTTCACCGAGTGCGCGCATGATAATATAGGCCACCACGCCGCCAATCATATACGCCAGCAGCACGCTGGGACCGGCCATTTTAATGGCGTCGGCGGAGCCGTAGAACAGCCCGGTGCCGATGGCGGAACCTAAGGCCATAAAGCGAATATGCCGAGTGGTAAGACCCCGTTTTAATGCCGAGGGTTGTTGTTGCATGACCCGTTTACCCTGTTTTTCAGTCGAGAATAGCCACGGGGCGACCCGTGGCGAATAAAGCGCGCAAAGTTTATAACCGGACGATGGCCTTGTGATGCGCGGCGTACTTATCATAGAAAGCGACCATGATGCCGATGGCAAGCGTGGGCGGCAGCCAGGCCAGGCCTTGGGCCGACAGCGGCAGGTGCTGTATCCACTCGGGCAGCCAGAGGTGGAATGATGAGAGCTTTATGGCGTCCACACCGCCGAAAACCAGGCTTATCAGCATTGCCGGCGCGATAATCAGGGTGCTGCTGCGCCACCAGCGCAGCGTAAAGCTGAGCAGGATAAGCACGATGCACGGCGGGTAGATCGCGGTCAGCACCGGAATGGAAAACTGAATCAGGTGGCTTAGCCCGAGGTTGGACACCAGCATGGAAAATATGCCGAGGATAAACACCAGCGTACGGTAGGAGAGCGGCAGGTGCTCGCTGAAGAATTCGGCGCAGGCGCAGGTCAACCCCACCGCCGTCACCATGCAGGCGACAAAAATCAGAATGGCCAGAAAGCCGCTGCCGGCATTGCCAAAGGTGTACTGGACGTAGGCATGGAGGATTTCGGCGCCGTTTTGCGCCGACGGCAGCAGTGCGCTGCTGCCCGAACCAAGTTTAAACAGCGTGATATAGACCGCCGTCAGGCCGGCGCCGGCTATCAGCCCCGCCAGTATGGTGTAGCGGGTCAGCAGGGCGGCGTCGCTCACGCCGCGCGAGCGGGCCGCGTTGACAATCACGATGCCGAACACCATGGCGCCCAGGGTATCCATGGTCAGGTAGCCGTTGACAAAACCGTTGGAGAACGGCATATGGGCATAAGCGTCGGTGGCAGGTATGGGATTGCCCGCCGGCCACAGCAGCGCGGCGGTGCCCAGTACCGCCAGGGCCAGCATTTTCAGCGGCGCCAGGATGTGCCCGACGGTATCCAATAAGCGGCCGGGATAAAGCGAGATGCCGATCACCAGCGCGAAATAGACCAGGCTGTAGAGAAACAGCGGCAGTTCGCCCTGGCCGGTAAAGGGCGCCAGGCCGACCTCAAAGGATACCGTCGCGGTGCGCGGCGTGGCGAACAGCGGCCCCACCGCCAGGTAACACACCACGGCCAGCAGCAGTCCCGCTTTCCTGCCGATGGGGGAGCTGAGGGCATCGATGCCCCCGCCCACCCGGGCCAGGGCAATCACCGTCAGTACCGGCAGTCCCACCGCGCTTATCAGGAACCCCGCCGCCGCCCACCAGACATAAGGGCCGGATTGTAATCCCACCATCGGCGGAAAAATGATATTGCCCGCGCCGACAAACAAGGCGAAGGTCATAAAACCCAGGGCAAGGATATCTCGAATGCTTAAACGCTGACTCATGGAATAATATAATGCCTGTCTGAAAGCGAAAGATAAGTAAAACCTATGGCAACTGCGTCACCTAACAAGGGTTATTACAGCATCAGCGGCAATAGAACACGCCGAGGGTGGTGCCGTAACTGCGTCATTCGATCGGCACGGAGCGCCAAACGGGGCAAAAGGCAGCGTAACTAATGCCATAACCGGTGCAATAACCGGCGCAATTTAAACGTTTAACGCGCGATAAGGCAATAGTTGAGGTTAAAAGCAGAGTAATCAGCCAATAAAACGGCCTAAAAGCAGTGAATACTGTCAGTTTTTTCGGTATAACCGCGACAAGATAGCTGAAGAAGCTCACTTTTAACCATAACACAACCCGATGGATGCCTGGCGCCGTTGATTGCCCATTGAGCGCGCCCGGCATATCAGCCGATGGCGCGCGGGATGGCCGGCGCGGCTAAGGGGATTAAGCGCGGACGTTTACCAGGCGCGGCGCGCGACGTCTACGACCAGCCGCAGTTTGTCCCACTGCTGGGCTTCGGTCAGGCGATTGCCCTCTTCCGTCGAGGCAAAGCCGCACTGCGGGCTGAGGCACAGCTGATCCATGCTGATGTAGCGCGTGGCCTCGCGCAGCCGGACCAGCACCGCGTCGGGATCCTCCAGTTCTCCGGTTTTCGAGGTTATCAGTCCCAGCACCACCTGCTGGTGGCCGGGTTTGATAAAACGCAGCGGCTCGAAACCGCCGGCGCGTTCGGTGTCATATTCCAGGAAAAAAGCGTCAACCTTGACCTCGCCGAACAGAATCGGCGCCACGGGTTCATAACCGCCCTCGGAAATCCAGGTGGAGCGAAAGTTTCCGCGGCAGACATGCAGGCTGACCACCAGATCGTCCGGTTTGCCCGCCAACGCTTTATTGAGCACATCCGCGTAGATGCGCGCCAATTGCTGCGGGTCTTCGCCGCGCTCGCGGATCTGGCGCTGCTGGTCGGTTGAGCACAGATAGGCCCACACGGTATCGTCCAACTGCAGGTAACGGCAGCCGGCGTCGTAAAAGGCGCGGATGGCGTCATGCCAGGTCTGGGCCAGATCGGCGAAATAGTCCGCCAGATCGGGATAAACGGCGGCGTCGATGGCGCCGCGACCGCCGCGAAAATGCATCACGCTCGGGCTGGGTATGGTCATTTTAGCCACCGCGTCGCCGGCCACGCCGCGCAGATACCGAAAATCCGCCAGCATCGGATGATGGCGGAACGCCACCTTGCCGGTGACTTTGATGCTGCGCGCTTTGGTCTGCACGCCGGAAAACTGGATCCCCTGGGAAACCTCGTAGCCTTCCACGCCCTCCAATCCTTCAAAAAAATCGAAATGCCACCAGGCGCGGCGAAACTCGCCGTCGGTGACCACCTGTAGCCCTAAATCGCGCTGCAGTTCAACCACCCGGGCTATTTCGGCATCCTCGACGGCGCGCAGCCGCGCGCTTGTGATATCCCCTTGTTGCAACTGGCGGCGGGCAAGCTTGATCGCCTCGGGGCGTAACAAACTGCCCACCACATCCGCGCGAAAAGGAGGAAGATTTCTTTGTTTTGTTTGCATAGTAGAACGGCTCCGGCGTGGCGGGCCGCGCTATGGGCCGCCAAAGGGGATTTAAGTAAAGGGCCCTGGATGTTAACAGTCACGGCAGGAAATAGTTTCCGCGGGCAACTCATGGACATCCGGACGTCTATATTGACTGAGCCATACTACCATGCGTTAGCGCGGCGCATTCACGAAGAAAATTCATTCGAGTTGAAAAGCTTTCATGTTGAGCTGCGGGTCACCGCTTTCCCTCGCCGTTCCGCCGCGTCTTATTCCAGCCCGATATCCCGGCGCGCCTTGATCCTTACCGTTTCCGGCAACGGCTGGTAGCCGCCCTGGCGGGCGCGGCTTTGGCCCCGGGGCGATAAAATCCGGTCCATAAACGCGGCGGTGCCCGGGGCCAGGGGAACGTCGGGCGGTTTATTCAGATAAATATACAGGTAGCGCACCAGCGGATAGTCGCCGTTCAGTAAGGTCGCCTCATCCGGCGTTACCCGGCGGCCGGCGTCATCGGTTAACGCCAGGATCCTGACGCCTGTGGTATGAAAACCCATGCCGGCGAAACCGATGGCGTTGCGTGACGCGCTTACCGCCTGCGCCACCGACGCCGAACCGGGCAGCTCGTTAACCGACTCCAGCAGATCGCCGCCGCACAGTACGCGCTGGCGAAATAATCCATAGGTGCCGGAGGCGGAATTGCGGCCGTAGCGCAGCAGGGATACATCAGCCCAGCCCCCGGTAAGGCCGAGTTCGCCCCAGCGCGTGATCGGCCGGGCATCGCCACAGCTGCGGGTGATGGAAAAAATGGCGTCCAGCTGGCGCAGGCGCAGGGTCGGCAAAGGGTTGTCCTGGTTAACCAATATCACCAGCGCATCCAACGCCACCGGCACCGCCAGGGGTGGATAACCGTAGTGACGCGCAAACGCGGCGATTTCCGGCCCGCTCATCATGCGGCTCATCGGCCCTATTTGCGCCGTGCCGGCGGCCAGCGCGGTTGCCGCCGTGGCCGATCCGCCCGCCTGGATCTGCACGCCGACATCCGGGAAGTCATGCCTGAAATCCGCCGCCCACAGCGCCATGATATTCGCCAGGGTATCGGAACCGCTGCTGGTAAGGCTACCCGACAGTACCGGCAGCGGCCGCGCCGCCGCGGGCAGGACCGCCAGTATCCAAAGCAGCCAGCCCAGGGTTTTTACCGCTTTTATCATCGGGATCTAATACGTGGTAAGTGAGTGGCGCTATTGTCGGTCAGGACGGCGGGTACAATCAACCGGTTGGGCAAGGTAAAAAAGAAACGGGTACCGGCGCCGGGTTCGCTGATGACATCAAGCCGCGCATCGTGATTGCCAAGGGCGTGCTTTACGATGGCAAGCCCGAGGCCGCTGCCGCCGGTCTGGCGCGAACGGGCCTTATCGACCCGGTAAAAACGCTCGGTCAGGCGCGGCAGATGTTCCGGGGCGATGCCCGGCCCGTTATCGCTGACCTGAAACTGCGCGCCGTCGGGCGTACGCTGCCAGCACACCTCGATACGGGTGCCCGGCGGCGTATGGATGACCGCATTGTAGATAAGGTTGGACATCGCGCTGCGCAGCTGATCTTCATTGCCGCGCACCATTAACTGTTCGTTGACCCGAAACACGATTTCATGCCGTTCCTGGCTGAGCGCGCCGGCGCTTTGCTGCAGGCGCCTGAGGATGGCGGGAATATCGATGCGATCATTGACTTCGCCCTGCGGCGCGGCCTCGATACGAGATAAGACCAGCAGTTGCTTGACCAGGCGCTCCATGCGCTGCGTCTGATCCTGCATGGTATGCAGGGCCTTGGCGCGGATGGCCTCATCCATATCCTGGTCGCTCATCATTTCCAGATAACCCTGCAACACCGTCAGCGGCGTACGCAGCTCATGGCTGGCATTGGCGAAAAAGTTGCGCCGGGCCCCTTCCAGCTGACGCATCTGGGTCACGTCGCGCGCCACCATTAACAGCTGATCGTCGGTATAGGGCATCACGCGGAATTCTACATAGCGTTGCTTGTTAAGCAGTAGCGTTAACGGCCGCTCGAAAGATCGGCTCTGTATATAGCTGTTGAATTCAGGATAACGCAGCAAGTTGAGGATATGCTGGCCGTTGTCTTCCGGCCAGCGGAACCCGAGCAGCTGTTGCGCCAGGCCGTTGCACCAGAATATATGGCCGTCGTCGGTCAGCATCACCAACGCATCCGGCAGGGTTTCGGCGCCGCTGCGAAACCGTTTAAACAGCGTGGCCAATTCCCGCCGCCGCCGCCGGTGGCGCAACTGCATCTGATGCAAGCCGTAAAACAGCGGTTCCCAGCTTCCCCGCCCAACCGGCGGCTTATGCCTGAGATCAACCCATAGCCAGCGCGACAGCCGCAGTTGGTAATAATAATTGCGCACCAGCGCCGCCAGCAGCGCCGCCACCAGAAGCCAGGCCAGATGGCCGACGAAAAGCGACAATAACAGGGCCGGCAGGCAAAACAGCCCCAGCTCAAGCACTATTTTACGCCAGGATAATCGTTCTAGCACCGGCAAAGCTCCCCTGTTACCGCGCTAATAGCGCGCGGAAAAACGATAGCCGGTGCCGCGGACCGTCTGCACCATCCGATCGTGACCGCCGGTTTCCAGCGCTTTGCGCAGCCGGCGAATATGCACATCAACCGTCCGGTCCTCAACATACACATTAGTGCCCCAGACATGGTTTAACAACTGTTCGCGGCTATATACCCGTTCGGGATGAGTCATGAAAAAGTGCAGTAGTTTAAATTCGGTAGGCCCCATCTCCAGCGCCAGCTCGTTGGAGGTCACCCGGTGCGACGACGGATCCAGGCTCAGCCCCTGCAGTTCGATTTTATCTTCCACCGCCATCGGCGAAATGCGGCGCATTACCGCCTTGATCCTGGCCAGCAGCTCCTTGGGCGAGAACGGTTTGGTAATATAATCATCCGCGCCCACCTCCAGCCCACGCACCCGGTCTTCCTCCTCGCCGCGCGCGGTCAGCATCATGACCGGGATATCGCGGGTGAGCACCTCGCGTTTCATATGTTTAATAAATTGAATTCCCGAACCGCCTGGCAACATCCAGTCGAGCAATACCAGATCCGGATAAGGCTCCGCCATACGGCTCACCGCCGCGCCGTAGTCTTCGGCTTCGATGGGCTGGAAGCCATTCTGTTCAAGTACGAAGCACACCATTTCACGAATCGGCGCTTCGTCTTCCACGACTAATATGCGTTTTGCCATTTTTTCCTGCCATTAATCTCTGCGGTTAACGTGCCCGGGCATTATGCGTCACTTTTATGACAGATTTATTAAAATCAGCCCATTGTGCCGCAAGCTTAGCGCATGGCGATTTTTTTCGGCTTGGGCGGCCAAAATTAAACACTTTCCGTCGGCATCGACCGGGCGAGGGTTTATACTCTCGCCCTGACTTTTGCACTCTCGCTGGAGCGTCATGCGGATCATCCATACTTCTGACTGGCATCTGGGTCAGTCGTTTTACACCAAAAACCGCGCCCGCGAGCATCGGGCTTTTTTGCAATGGCTGGTGGCCCAAGTGGAAGAGCAGGATATCGACGCGGTGATCGTGGCCGGCGATATCTTTGATACCGGCACCCCGCCAAGCTATGCCCGCGAACTGTTCAACCGTTTCGTGGTGGCGTTGCAGCCCACCGGTTGCCGGCTTGTCGTGCTGGCGGGCAATCACGACGCGGTGGCGACCCTGAATGAATCCCGCGCGCTGCTGGCCTGCATGAATACCCGGGTTATCGCCGGCATCCACGGCGAAGGCGCGATCGGCGGCCGGGACGATGACGATAGCGCCGCCGGTAACCCCGACGACGACAGCGGCGACCAAGCGGTTTTTGTGCTGTACGATCGTAGTGGAAAGCCGGGGGCGATACTGTGCGCTATCCCTTTTTTACGCCCGCGCGACCTGCTGACCAGCCGCGCCGGACAATCGGGCGATGAGAAGCAACGGGCGCTGATGGATGCCATCGCCGCCCATTACCAGACGCTTTATGACCGGGCGCTGGCCCTGCGCGCCCAACTGCCCGGCCGGCTGCCGATTATCGCCACCGGACACCTGACCACGGTGGGCGCCGCCACCACCGATTCAGTGCGGGATATTTATATCGGCAGCCTCGACGCGTTTCCCGCCCAGCTGTTCCCCCCGGCGGACTATATCGCCCTTGGCCATATCCACCGACCGCAGTGCGTGGGGGGACAGCAGCACATCCGCTATTGCGGCTCGCCCATCGCCCTGAGCTTTGATGAAACCGGTCAGCCCAAGCAGATCAATATCGTCAGTTTTGACGCCGAGGGGGTGGCGGAGATCACCCCACGGTTGATACCGGAAATCCAGGCCCTGCGCCTGATAAAAGGCAACCTGGCGGAAATTGAAGCCCGGCTGCGCGCGTTCAGCGACTATCCGGCGTCCACCCCGGTCTGGCTGGATATCGAAGTGGTGACCGACGCCTGGCTGAATGATATCCAACAGCGTATCCAGCAGTTGGCGGCCGATTTACCGGTCGAAATCGTGCTGTTGCGGCGTAACCGCGAGCAGCGGCCGTCGGCCATGGAGCGCCGGCAACGGGAGACGTTGGTCGAACTGAGCGCCGGCGACGTGTTTGAGCGGCGCCTGGCGCTTATCCCCCCTCCCGCGCCGGATAACCTGGACGCCATACGCCTGCTCTACCGCCAGGTGACGGCGGAGGTGCAGCGGGACGCCGCGGCGGAAAACCCGCCGGCCGCCGAGAACGAAGGCAACATCCGATGAAAATCCTGACGCTGCGGCTGAAAAATATCAACGCCCTGCGCGGCGAGTGGAAAATTGATTTCACCGCCGACCCGTTTGACCGCGCCAGCCTGTTTGCCATTACCGGGCCCACCGGCGCCGGCAAGACCACCCTGCTGGACGCCATTTGCCTGGCGCTGTATCACTGCACGCCGCGGCTGGGTTCCTCGCCCGGCCAGGAGCTGATGACCCGCCAGACCGCCGATTCACTGGCGGAAGTCGAGTTTTCGGTCAAAGGCGTGGGTTATCGCGCCTTCTGGAGCCAGCGGCGCGCGAAAAACAGCCCGGAAGGCAAACTGCAAAACGCCAGGGTCGAACTGGCGCGTTTGGCCGATGGGGCGATCCTGGCGGATAAAATCAGCGATAAGCTGCGTTTGACGATTGAACTGACCGGCCTGGATTTCGCGCGTTTTACCAAATCGGTGCTGCTGGCGCAGGGGGATTTTGCC
The DNA here is from genome assembly GCF_036398755.1 of Acerihabitans sp. Taxonomy (NCBI): domain Bacteria; kingdom Pseudomonadati; phylum Pseudomonadota; class Gammaproteobacteria; order Enterobacterales; family Pectobacteriaceae; genus Acerihabitans; species Acerihabitans sp. The sequence continues at coordinate 43,714 of NZ_DASWOM010000128.1, forward strand.
GCGTTTTTAAACGCCGATGCCAAAAATCGCGCCGAACTGCTGGAGGAGCTGACCGGCACCGCTATCTACGGCCGTATTTCCACCGAGATTTTCGAGCGTCATAAAACAGCGCGCACCCAGCTGGAAGCATTGCGCGCTCGCGCCGCAGCCATCGAACTGCTAAGCGAACCCCAATTGCTTGAACTTGACGCCGAACTGGAAAATCTGCGCCGGGAGCAGGCCCGGCTGAACGCCGCCCAGGCGCAGGCGCAACAGCATCAGTCCTGGCTGGAGCGGCAGCGGCAGTTGTCCGACAACCTGACGCAGGCGACGGTCCAAGAGCACGCCACGGCAAGCGAGGCGCTGGCGGCACAGGAATCGCTTGCCCGGTTGGCGCGCGGGGAACCGGCGGAATCCCTGCGGCCGTTACTGGACGAGCACCAGCGCAGCGCGCTGGCCCAGGAACAGGTGGAACGGGCCATTGCCCTGGGATGCGCCGAAGAGCTGCAAAACCAGCAGGCCCTGCAACCCTTGATTACGCTTGCCGACGCGGCTCGTCAGGCCTGGGAGCAGCACGCCGGGCACCAGTTGGCGCAACAGCAGTTGATAAACGAACGGATTGTGCCGCTGGACCAGCGAATCGCCGGGCTGGCGCAACAGGCCGGGCAACTGGAGCAGCAGCGCTCGGCGCAAACGGAACAGCGGCGTAAAAAGGAAGCGTTGCTGACGCTGAAACAACAGGAATATCAACAGGCCGGACAGCAGGCGCAGCTTGCCGCCCGCTATCTGCTGGAGCATGCCCCCTGCCGGCAATGGGGCGAGCATTTACCTCTCTGGCGCGAGCGTTTTGCCCGCCGCCGGCGCGAACAGCGCGACATTGATGAGTTAAGTCGCCAGTGCGCTGAAATAGCCCGGGAGCAGCAGCGCCTCGATACCGCCCATCAGGCGGAGCTCGGCGCGTCGGAAGCTTGCCGGCTGCGGGTCGCCGCCCTGAAGGCGCAGGTGGAGGAGCTGCAACGGCTGCGGGATCAACAGGAAGCGCGGTCCCCGGCCGCCGCCCTGCGCGCCGAATGGCAGCAAAGCCAACAGATGCGCGGCCAGCGCGCATTGCTCGCTTCCCTGCTGCCGCAGATTGAGCGTGCCACCCGCAGTCTGGCGGCAAACCAGGCGCGGGAAGCCCTGCTGCGCCAAGACAGCATCGATACCAGCGCCAGCCTGGACGGGCTGCGGCGGGCGCTGACCGATAAAACCGCCCTGCTGGCGGAGATAACCGAGCGCCACCGGCTGGAACAGCATATCGTCTCGCTCGGCGAGCTGCGCGGGCAACTGCTTCCCGGCAAACCCTGTCCGCTGTGCGGCGCCACGGAACATCCGGGCATCGGTCTGTACCAGGGACTGCGGCCGGAACATACCGACCGGCGCCGGCTGGACCTGCTGTCGGAAGTGGAAAAACACCATGCCGAGGTGGTGGCGGCCCAGACCCGCCATGAGATGCTGCTTAACCAGCAGCGCCAGGCGCAGGACGAACAGACGCAACTGCGGCAAGAGCTGGCATCGCTTGAGGAGCGCGGCCAACAGGCCGCCGCCGCGCTGGGCGTCGCGCCCTCGCCCGCCGAACCGGCGGCCGTCGCCGCATGGCTGGCGCAGCACGACGCGCGCGAACAGGCGTTACGCCTGCAGTTGGATGCATGGGAACAGGACAGCCAGCGCTGGCAGGCGGCCCGCGATGCCCTGGCGCAGGCCGATATCGAATGGCAGCGGCTGGACTCGCGGCTGGCGCTTAACGCCCAGCAGCGGGATACCCTAAACCTTCGGCTGCAGCAGACCCGGCATCGCCTGCGCGAACAACAGCAACAGATTGACGAACTGGCGGCGCAAAGCCTTGATTCCCTGGCTCTGCTGGGATTAACCCCGCCAGCCGATGCCGACGTCGATGCCTGGCTGGCCGAACGCCAGGAGGAATGGCGGCAGTGGCAATATCACCAGCAGCGGGAACAGACGCTGAACAACGACCTTATCGTCCTGGACCGCGAGATTCGCGACCACCGGGAATCCCTGGACGAACTGGGCCAGCAGCTGATCGCCCTGGCGCAGCTCCAGCAGCAAACCGGCGATACGCTGCGGCAGGCGCGGGAAGAGCGCGGCCGGCTGGCCGGCGATGAAAGCGTGGCGCAATTGAACGCCCGGCTGCGCGCGCGCGCCGAAGAGGTCGAGCTGGCGCGCAGGCAGACCGAACGGCAAGTGGCGCAGGCGCAGGAAAAGTTACATCTGCTGGCCGGCGATATACGGGCACAGCGCCGTCAGCTGCAAGAGTTTTCCCGGCAAACACAGCGGGCGGAGCGGGCCCTGCGTGACGCCATCGACGCCAGCCCTTACGCCACCCCGGCCGAATTGCAATCGGCCCTGCTTCCCCCTGAGGAGCGGGATCGTCTGCGTGCGCTGCGCGAGCATATCAACCAACAGCGCCAGCGCGCGGAGGCGATGCGCCAGCAGGCGGAACTGGCGCTGCGGCAAAATCTGGCGCAACGGCCGGGCACCCTGGACGCGGATGCCGATTCCGCCAGCGTGCAGCGGACGTTGGCCGACATCGAGGCTTTGTTATGGGAACAGGCGCAGCGCCACGGTCAGGTGCAGCAGCAATTGGCCAGCCACCATCAGCGCCGGCGCGAACAGCAGGGTCTGCTGGCGGAAATTGCCGCTGGCGAAGGCCGCTATACGGACTGGAGCTACCTTAATGAGCTGATTGGATCCAAAGAGGGCGACAAGTTTCGTAAGTTTGCCCAGGGTCTGACGCTCGAGCATCTGATCTATCTGGCGAACCAGCAGCTGTCGCGCCTGCACGGCCGCTATCAGCTTCAGCGCAAAACCGAGGCGGAGCTGGAGCTGGAAGTGGTGGATACCTGGCAGGCGGACGCGGTGCGCGATACCCGTACCCTGTCTGGCGGTGAAAGCTTCCTGGTCAGCCTGGCCCTGGCCCTGGCCCTGTCGGACCTGGTCAGCCATAAGACCCAGATTGATTCGCTGTTTCTTGATGAGGGCTTCGGTACCCTGGACGCCCAAACCCTGGATATTGCCCTGGATGCGCTCGATTCGCTCAACGCCACCGGCAAGATGATAGGCGTCATCAGCCATGTGGACGCCATGAAGGAACGCATCCCGGTACAGATCAAGGTGAAAAAGATTAACGGCCTGGGCTTCAGCCGGCTGGAGGCGCGTTATGCGGTGCGCCCGGAATGATCCGACGTTGACGGAATTCATCGAACAATGCGTAAAACATTGCTTCGGTCTCGACATAATCATGAAAGCCGAAGCGGCGAGCCTTACTGCCGTCGGCGAACATATCGTAATCCCAGGAAAAGACAAAATCAGCAAACGGCCAGCCGGTTACCACCTGGTAATCCGGGATGGCCAGGCCGTGCCGACGGGTTAATTCCCGCCAGAGATCCGCTTTATCCGCCATCACGTCCTTTAACGGCATGGGCAAAGGCGGCGCCACCGCCAAATCGAAATAAGCGGCAATCTTCGGCCACAGTTCGCTCCAGCGAAACAGATCGCCATTGTTGATATTAAACGCCTGGTTCCCTGCCTTGGGGTCGGTGGCGGCCCAGAGCGTGGCCCTTGCCAGCAGCCCCGCGTCGGTCATTTCCAGCAGGGCATGGTAGGCGCCCGGTTTGCCGGGAAAACGCAGCGGCAACCCCAGCGCCTGGCTGATAACCGCATACACGGCGATGCTCAAGGCCAGGTTCATCGGATTACCCAGTGAAAAACCACCCACCACGCCTGGCCTGATGGCGGACCAGGTCCAGGGTTTATGCTGTTGACGTTGCATAAGCCAGTCCTGTTGCTCAACGTTAAATTCCGGCGGCATATGCCCCGCATCACTTTCCCGCGCCGGGGTCTTGAAGGGGCCCAGATGCGCGCCATACACTTTATAGCCTTGCATCAGGCTGATATGTTCAAGTTTACCGGCAACCGGCTCGATCGCCTCGACGACATTCTTCAGCATCATCAGGTTGGGGGCAACCAGCCCGGCCCAATCGGCGGCGTCCTGATAAGCGGCGTAGAAAATATGGGTCACGGCGGTCAGCGGCCGCAGCGCCCGCTTCGTCGCCTGCGCATCCAGCAAATCCACCGCCAGGTAGCTGACGCCCGGCCGTTCGCCGCCGCCCCGGCGTGATAGTCCGATAACCCGCCATTGCCGGGACTCCAGCTCGGCGATTAGCCGGCCGCCGATAACGCCGTTGGCCCCGACCACCAGGGCAACCCGATTGTTTTGCATAACTCTCTCCGATAGATGACGATGCGCCACTATAATTGATAAGCAATTACGGGATAATATGGCCTTTACTGTTATCAGTTATAAGAAATATTAATAAGCAGGACGTCATGGATAAACTCACCGCGATGAACACCTTCGCACGCGTGGCCGAACTGGGCAGCCTGTCGGCGGCGGCCCGCGACCTTGGCCTGACGCAATCAGCCGTGAGCCAGCAGCTTGCCGGTCTGGAAAAACAGCTCGGCACATTATTGCTCTACCGCACCACCCGCTCCGTCACCCTGACTGAAAGCGGCAATCTTTATTATCTCCAGGTCAGGCAGATCCTCGCGGCGGTAAACGAAACGGAAGAAACGCTGCGGGGATTGAACCAGAAGCTGGAAGGCAATATGCGTATCCATGCGCCGACGGGCCTGGGACATGGGTATATCGCCCGGCTGGCGCTTGATTTTCAGAAGCGTCATCCGGATCTCGTTATCGAGCTGTTGCTGGACGACCGCGTGGCGGACGTCATCAGCGAGGGGATTGATGTGGCGATCCGGCTCGGAGAACTGCGTACCGCGGGGACGGTAGCGCGCCGGTTGGGCACGCTACAGCGCATCCTGGCCGCGTCCCCCGATTATCTTGCCAGGCACGGCGCGCCGCGCGCGCCGGCTGAATTAGCCGATCGTCCCTATATTCGCTACAGCGGCCGCGGCGATGGCGCGGGACTGACCCTGTTCGGCCCCAACGGCGCTGAGGTATTGACCGTCCACCCGGTGTTCCTGGCCAATAACAGCGTTACGCTTATCAAGGCCATCGAGGCGGGACGCGGGATCGGCGGCGTGCAGTTGCCGCTTATTCGCCGGCAATTAGCCGCCAAGACCCTGGTGCGGGTGCTGCCCGATTATTGCTTTGCGCCGATGGCGGTGCACGCCGTTTATCCCGCCGCGCGGTTTATTCCCGCCAAAGTGCGGGCCTGGGTTGAGTTTCTGGTCGTCGCCCTGGCGGATATTCTGC